>DATMZQ010000106.1:0-7967 GCA_035573615.1 Burkholderiales bacterium
ACAGCGGCTGGCCGGCAGAGGAGCTCAGAATCGCATCCCGCGAGGGAAGATTGGAGGACGAGGGCTGGCGGCTCCGCAAGGATGGCTCGCGATTTTGGGCGAGTGTCGTGATTACCGCGTTACGCGATGAAAATGGCAAGCTGCTCGGATTTTCCAAGGTCACACGGGACCTGAGCGAGCGAAAGAAACAAGAAGAAGCACTGCGCCAAAGCGAAGAGCGGTTCAGGTTGCTCATCGAAGGCGTAACGGACTATGCGATATTCCTGATCGATCCCCAGGGCATGGTCACCAGCTGGAACGCGGGTGCGGAACGCATCAAAGGCTACAGTCGCGAAGAAATCCTCGGCAAGCACTTCTCCCGCTTTTATATTGCAAAGGATCTGGAGTCGGGAAAGCCATGGGAGGAACTCGCTCTCGCGCGCCGAACCGGCCGCGCAGAGGATGAAGGCTGGCGCGTCCGGAAAAATGGTGAGCTTTTCTGGGCGAGGGTTGTGATAACCGCTCTGTATGACACCGGGAGCCGCCTGATTGGATTCGCCAAGGTCACACAAGACCTGACGGAACGACGGCATTTGCGTGATCTGGAAAAAGCCTCGCAGCATGTAAACGAGTTCCTCGGGATGCTGGCACATGAGTTACGAAACCCGCTTGCGCCGATTCGCTTTGCGGTGAACGTGATGGGGAAAAACCCGATCACCGATCCGACTAACGAGAGCATGCGCCAGATGATCGACCGGCAGAGCGCGCACCTGGCCCATATCGTAGAAGATTTGATGGATATATCGCGTGTGAGCCGAGGCAAGCTCGAGATCGAGCGGAAAAGCCTGGACATGGTGGAAGTGATCAATCGGGCCATCGAAACAGCGACACCTTCAATCACGGGTGCGCACCACCAGCTTGAGGTTGATGTCTTGCCTGGCCCGCTGCCGGTCTCCGGAGACATTCACCGTTTGACGCAGATTCTCACTAACCTGCTGAACAACGCAGCTCGGTATACCGCCCAAGGTGGGAGGATTACCGTGAAGGCGCGAGCGCAAGACAGCTGGGTGGTCGTGGACGTTAGTGATAACGGGCAGGGTATCGAGCCCGAGATGATCGACCGCATTTTTGATATGTTCGTGCAAGGCCGTTCACCTTTGCAGCGGGTCGGCAGCGGGCTGGGTGTGGGCCTTGCGCTGGCACGACGGCTCGCGGAACTGCATGGCGGTTCGCTGATCGCGCACAGCGAAGGCGCAAACAAAGGTAGCGTCTTCACATTGCGCGCGCCGCTGGACGCTACACGGTCCGCCGCAAGTGATGAGAACAGACGGGCCTTTGCCAAGGAGACTTCTTCCGCCACCGCACCTCGCCGCATCCTGGTAGTCGACGACAACGAGGACGCGGCCGTTTCGCTGGGGCTGCTGCTGCAGTCGCTTGGACACCAAACCTGTGTCGTCTACAGTGGAGACGAGGCTATCAAGATGGCCATTGCTTTTCGTCCCGATGTCGTGTTGCTTGACATCGGCATGCCCGGCGTCAGCGGTTACGAGGTGGCGCGGCGACTACAAGCGTTAAAAGAGCAAGGGCCATTGCGGATCATTGCAATCACGGGCTGGGGCCAGGAGGAAGACAAAGCCAAGTCCAAAGAAGCGGGCTTCGATCTTCATCTGGTCAAGCCTGTCGATGCGGAGCAGTTGGCGCGAGCAGTCGGCGAAAGGAACGGCGCAACCGTGCACTAAGCAATACCGCGTGTAGATGCGACGCTGCATGTGAGCGCGCCTCCGATTGCATGGGCTATTGGGGAGGCGTTTTAGAGTCCCTTATTTCCTTTCCATCTCTGCACAGATGCTGGTTTTTTTGTTACGCATTCCCATATGGCTGATCGGATTTTTCTTGCTAGCGTGCGCACCAGCAGGCCTGGCGCAGGATTCGGTCCTCCAATCGTTGCAAAGCGGGCCGGCTGGCGATTTTCAGTTCGCGCCCGACAAGAGCCGACTGACGCTGCAGATCAGTCCCTATGTGTACCACGTCCACCACGGCGTGCATAACGATGAGCCCCGAATGATCGGCCTGGAGTGGGAGCCGGCCGGATCCTGGCTGGAATACGGGGCTACATACTTCAGGAATTCCTTTTACCAGGACAGCGCCTATGTTTATGTCGGCAAGCGCTGGTTCGCTGCAGACAACGAACAGGGCGCTTTCGCGAACGTAAGTGGCGGTCTCATGTATGGCTACCGCGGCGAAAATGCAGACAAGGTGCCTTTCAATCATCACGGTGTGGGGCTGGCAATCATTCCCGCAGTCGGTTACCAGTATCGTTCTTTCAACACCCAGCTTGTTTTCCTGGGCACCGCGGCTCTCATGATTACATTCGGTTTTGATTTGCCTCGATAATGCCATGCTCCATGGGGTGGACAGCAGCGGTCTGCTTCCGGCTCGCGAAAATCTTCTCATCCATGCGTATGGCTACGTTGCATCAATATGACATCCGGGTTTTGTGATGGGGGCCGATAGAGCCACGCGGCAACTCCCAAGCCGGCAATTAACGGCGCTGTGTGCGTTGGCGCACAGAAAAGTGCCAGGTCACAGTGCAGTCTGCATGACGGGCACATGTCCTTCGCCAAATTGCCAATGCCTGGGAGGGCGAGCAAATGAACAGATTCGCGCGCTATGCCGGACGACTGAAGTGGCTTGCAGTTTTTACGCTTGGCGCGCTCAGCGCGGGCGCAGTCGCCAAAGACCAACCTGTTGCGTCAGTCGCCCAGCTCGCTGTGGTCGCGGAAAACAGCGGCTCCGTAGTTAATCCGATCGCCGCAAATACGGAATGCCGGTCGCAGGACAACGTCAAGCGCAAAGGAACAACGGACGGCAAGCCAGCGATCCGGACCGCACTTTTCACCTGGGCCCCAGCCGCGCTGAAGCGCTCGTTCGGCGGCCTTTCTGATACGACTGTCGATGCCTGGATCATGGAAGCAATGCGGGAACGGTCAAGGGCTTCAACCATGCAAGCAGTAGTAGCCGGCGGATCGCTGGATCGACAAATCTACGCTGCGACTATTGCTGCAGCGAGGGCGTACACGAACGGCAAATACAAAGACGCGATGCCCTCCCGACGCTACGCCGGCCAGAGAACCGGTTGGTTGCGCATGTTGCGTCCGACGCCTGCAAGGGTCGTCAGCTGCGGCAATACAATCGAAGCGTAATCGTCACGGCAAACACGAATTTGCGTGCCCCGCGTGCATATGAAAAGGATGGCAAAACGGTGCCCGGCCGGCCGTCGATGCATGAGGTGGCGGGGTACACGAAAACCATGCTAGCCATACCAACCACCCAAACGCTGCTAGCGACCGGCCTGGCGATGTGGTGCGCCGTGGGGACTGCATGCAATGCACTGGCTGACGATTCAGACCCAGCAGATTCTGTGGCACAGGACATTGCACAATTGGTGCAGTGGCATTCTGGAGCAAGCGCTGCAAGTGGTTCATGCACCGGCGCTCGCGAGGTCGCCGTGCTTTACGCCGATAGTCAGCACATTTCTCGGGCATTCCTCGCGATGCACGGCGCACCCGCTGTGGTGGCCACAGAGCTGGACGACGCGGATGCTTCGCTCGCGTTGTTCGAGCGGAATTTCTTGCGCAAATCTGTACAGAGCACCTCCTCTCGCAAGTGACGTAAACCGGCAGCGGGTAGACTGATACCCGTATACCTCAACGCGGTTCCGCGCAGGCGAACGTCGCCACAATGAGCATCCAGCGCGTGTTCGGCTGGTTTGCAATTCTTCTTTTCCCGGTTTTCCAGTAGTTACTTTTTTCGTCCAAATGTGCGGCACCGCACTGACGAAAATTGCGCGTTGTGCTTGCAGGGCGGCACGCGTAAGCTGCGCGCGCTCACAGATTATCAAGTAAACAACTGAGCAGTCTTCGCGGAATTGTATCCGTCGCATGGGTGCGGAGATGCTCGGCAAGCAGGGGGAATATTGGATATCGCCGATCGGAAGCGGCTGGTCCGCGCAGTTTTATTTCTTGTAATTTCTACCGGCGACGTTGCGAGCGCCGATGAAGGCGACCCGGCGAGCGAGATGCCCGGGTTTTCGACTTCCAAGGACACTGATTCCTGGTTCAATCTACGCGCACTGGATATCAACGTATACGGACTCTCGTATCATCCCGACCGTCAAACGGTTCACGAAAAAAATCTGGATAACCAGGTCAATCCGGGCCTCGCTCTTCATTACCAGCTGCATGAGACCGCGCGAGGCATTACTTTTGTGGAGGCGGGCGCATATGAGGATTCAGGCAGCAACTGGGCAAAATTTGCCGGATTGGGCTATCAATTCAAGTTCGGGAATTGGAAGATCGGCGGCGCCGTGGCTGCCGTCAACAGTGCAACCTACAATCGCGGCACGACGTTTGTCGGCATGATTCCGCTGGTAACCTGGGATCTCGGACGCATCAAACTGAACGGAACTTACTTCCCCAAGATTGCCAACTATAACGAGATCGATGCCTTCGGATTCTACTTGAGCATTCCGCTTGGCGCGTGGATGCATTGATCACGTCGTTGAAACGTTGAAAACGGCACGCCGATCGGGTTACGACGATTGGGAGCGCCATTGCCGGCTCGCCTGATAGCACGAACAGCAGGCCGCCTCAAGGCCGGCTTGATCCACGATCCGTATATTTCCGCGGCTGTACTCGATCAGTCTGCGCTGCTGCAAGTGTCCAGCCGCTTTGGTAACACCAACGCGCCGTACGCCAAGCATGTGGGAAAGAAACTCCTGCGTGAGCCTGAAATCGGTGGACTGAACCCGGTCCCGTGTCATGAGTAACCAGCGTGCGAGGCGTTCCTCGACTACGTGGAACCGGTTGCATGCGGCGGTCAGGGCAAATTGGGCCATTAACGCATGGGTGTAGCGCTGGAGCGCGCGCTGCAGAGCGATACTTTGGCGCAGCTCTTTGACGAAGTAATTTGATTTCATGCGCAAGGCTCCGCCGGCTCCCTGCACCAGCGCCCGAAACGGTGATACGCCAATGCCGAGCGCGACAGGCAAACCAACCATGCCTTCGCACCCGACAACGCCTACTTCCAGCGTGAGACGGCCATCCACGAGTGTCATCAGTGATACAAGCGCAATGCCAGGGAAGTAGACATGACTGATCGCCTCTCCCGGCTGGTACAGCACCTCGCCAAAGGAGAGGTTCACTGGCTCAAGGCCAGTCAACATGCGCCGGTAATCTTTACGCGGAAGAGCGCTCAGCAAGTTGTTCGCAATGAACGCGCGCCGTTCCGCTGCCCCGCTTTGCTCCGGGATGGGATGGGCAGCGATGTGCGGGTCGGACGGCATGGCCAAGGTGTGGGAAGGCCACGCTCACGCAGGCTGATGTGCCGAGACGGGCTTGCGCGGAAACAAGCCGTCCAACTCAACTTTGCCGATCGAATAGCAGTCACACACACGAAGCTCGAGTTTTGGCCGG
This sequence comes from Burkholderiales bacterium, assembly GCA_035573615.1. Taxonomy (GTDB): domain Bacteria; phylum Pseudomonadota; class Gammaproteobacteria; order Burkholderiales; family JACQAP01; genus JACQAP01. The sequence goes on from DATMZQ010000106.1 coordinate 5,454, forward strand.
TCGAGCGCTATTTTCCCGTCACGATATTGGAGGACCTCTCCCGCTTTCAGCTGGTTGGCCGCCTCGGTCATGCCGGCCCGGCGGCCGTCCGGCATGTCGGCAATGGAATCATTTGCCTGCGCAAGCGGGTCTGATGGCGAGCCATCGAGGGTCAGCAACAGCCAACGGCATAACTGCTGCTCGATGGAATGATGCTCCCGGCACACTGCACTCTGTGCCATTTGGATGAGCAGTACTTGGGTAAAACGCAGCAGCAGGTGCTGTAGCAGGCCGCGCCGGTCGAATTCAGCCTTGAGCACCGCTGCCGCAAGGCGATAGGCATAGCCCCGGCTTTGCACCACCGTACGTCCCGGAATGCCAAGCGTGCCGAAGCAGAGCCCGATGCCTGCGACACCCTCGTTGCCCACCAGCCCGGTCTGAATCTGCGCGCCATCTTCCATCGGCCACAACAGGGCAAACAGGCTGCTCGTGGGAAAGTATACGTAGCCTTGGCTAACGCCTGACTCGGCCACAACCTGGCCCTTTGTGAGTTCGATGCCTTCGAGGTGTGGCAGCAGGCGGATGTAATCGTCTTCCGAGAGGGCGGCCAGCAGATGGTTTCGTCTGGGAAGGTCTGGTGTCAACATGGAAAGCCTTACCGTCGAGTAGCAGTCATGGGTGGACCGGTGACGGTAGAAGCGTAGTTCAATGCAAAACGTCCGTATGTTCGATAGCGCACGGAACGCGCCAGGGCGATCCGGCGCAGCAGCCGGTCAGTGCACCAGCTGGTTTATTTCAATGATCGGAAGCAGGATAGCGAGCACGATCATGAGGACTACGCCGCCCATGACCAGGATCATGACCGGTTCGAGCAGTGTCAGGAATACCGCCAGCCGACGCTCGAGTGCCTGCGATTCCAGGTGCGCGGCGCGTTCCAGCATCTGTTCGAGTTTGCCGCTGACTTCGCCGCTCGCGATTAGATGGATGAGCAGAGGCGGGAAGGCACGCGTTTCACCTAACGCGCGCGCCAGGCCGGCACCTTCGCGAACCCGTTCGATAGTGCGTTCCACGGCTTCTTGCATGACCATGTTCGTCATGACGCGCGCGCCGGATGCGAGTGCCGAGAGCAGCGGCACGCCGCCGCCCACCAGTATCGCGAGCGTGCTGGCGAAGCGCGAGGTGTTCACACCGCGAATCAGCGCCCCAAGCCACGGCAGGCGTAACAGCAGGGCATGCCAGCGGCGCCGTTCCGCATCCCGGCGCAGCAGCCAGCGCGCACCCAGGGCAGCAGTGACGACGAAGCCGGCGATATAGGGCCAGGTACTGCGCAGAAAGTCACTTAAACCGATCAGCGCGCGCGTCAGCAGCGGAAGATTCTGGCGCGATTGCTGAAACACCTGCACCACCTGCGGTACGACATACACCAGCAGCCCGGTGACGATGGAAAGCGCCACGATGGTCACGAGAATCGGATACAGCAGCGCCAACCCGGTTTTCTGTTTCATCGCCTGGCGGGAGTCCAGATAGTCCGCCAGGTGCTGCAGTACGATCGGCAGTGCACCTGATTCTTCGCCCCCGTGCACGAGCGCGCGGTAGAAGTCGGGAAAGCTTTTTTCGTAGGCACCCAAAGCGTTGGCTAACGACAGGCCCGCGGTGACCTCGGTTTTCACGCCTGTGAGCACTTCGCGTGTCACCGGTTCGGTCGCCGCTTCGATCAGCGCGTTCAGTGACTGCTCCATGGTGAGACCGGAGCCGAGCAGCGTCGCCATCTGGCGAGTCACGAGACTCAGTTCGGCAGCCGAGATGCCGCGCGCCCAGTGCTGGCGCGCCCGCTCCCGCGCGTGCACCGGACCGATTGTTGAAGGCAGCAGACCTCGTGCGCGCAATTGCGTACGCGCCTGGCGTGCCGTGTCAGCCTGCACCACCCCTGACACCATGCGGCCAGTTGCATCGAGCGCCTGATACTGGAATGCTTCCATCGATCAAGCCACTGCCCGCTACTCGCGCGTGACGCGCACGACTTCCTCGAGGCTGATGATGCCTTGTCCGGCCCAGCGCATTCCGTCTTCACGCAACGTGCGCATGCCGTGTGAAATCACGTGCGTACGCAGGATTTGCTCGGAACTTTGGTCATGGATCAGCCGGCGCAATTCATCATCGACCGTCAGCATTTCATAAATGCCGGTGCGTCCCTTGTAGCCCGAGCGATTGCATGCCGGGCAGCCTTGCGCGGAGTACAGCGTGCCATTGGTGGGCGCCAATCCCAGCGTCGCGAGTTGCGTTTCATTGGCGGCAAAAGGCTTGCGGCATTCCATGCACAGCCGGCGCACCAGGCGCTGCGCGATCACGCCGATCAGGCTGGACGCGAGCAGGAACGGTTCAACACCCATGTCGACCAGACGCGTTACGGCGCTTACGGCATCGTTCGTGTGCAACGTCGCAAACACCAGGTGCCCGGTCAAGCTGGCCTGTACCGCGATCTGTGCCGTCTCCAGGTCGCGAATTTCTCCGATCATGACGACGTCCGGATCCTGG
>DATMZQ010000107.1:0-6651 GCA_035573615.1 Burkholderiales bacterium
GGCTCCAACTGGGAAGCGGCGCTGGCCGCCGCGCACTACAAGTTATCTAACCTGACTGCCATCATTGACTTCAACAAAATCTGCCAGAGCGGCCGCGTGCAAGAAGTCATTGGCATCGACCCTCTCGCAGATAAATGGCGAGCGTTTGGCTGGGAGGTGCGCGAAATCGATGGACACGACATGTCGCAAGTCGTGGATACACTCGATGCAGTACCGCTGGACAAGCATCGCCCCACGGCGTTGTTGGCTCACACGGTCAAAGGCAAAGGCGTCAGCTTTGCGGAGAACACGTATGTGTGGCACAGCAATTCAGTCAATGATGAAATTTATGCCAAGGCACTGGCTGAATTGAATATGCCATGAACGCACCCGACACTGCGGCCACGGCCTGGCGTTCCAAATCAGCCAATCAGACACGCCTTGCGTACGGCCAGGCATTGCTGGAGATCGCAGCACGCGAGCCACGTGCCGTGGTCGTATCTGCCGATACACAGGCTCTGCTCGGCATTCGCACCTACATCGAACGCTTTCGCGAACGCTTCGTGGAATTGGGCATTGCTGAACAGAATGTCATCGGCGCGGCGGCCGGAATGGCTACCACCGGGCTTCGGCCGTACGTGTGTGCTTACGCGCCTTTCATCTCGGCGCGCAGCATGGAGCAAGTGCGCAACGATGTGGCGTACGCGAATCAGCGTGTCGTGATCGGGGCGGCCGCAAGCGGCATTTCGCTGGGCGTAGCCGGCGGCACGCACCATGCGCTGGAAGATCTTGCACTCATGCGCAGCCTCCCGAACATGACGGTGATTGTTCCGGCCGATGTGAACGAAGCGTACCGGGCTACGCTGGCGACGCTCGACATCGATGGCCCGGTCTACCTGCGACTTGGTGGCCGCTCTGAAGAGCCGCCTGTCGGCGACCCGGAAGCGCCTTTTCGCTTGGGAAAAGCGGTACAGCTGCGCAGTGGCATGGACGTCACGGTAATTGCATGCGGCGCACTGGTGGAAATGGCTCTGCGCGCGTCAGACATGTTAAAAGGGCAAGGCATTGGCGCGCGCGTATTGAATATGCATACCATCAAGCCGCTCGATCGCGACGCGATCCTGGCTGCTGCCGCGCAAACACGCGGCATCGTGACCGCCGAAGAACACCATTTGACCGGCGGTCTCGGTGGCGCTGTGGCGGAATTGCTGGCAGTCGAACATCCCACTCGCATGCGCATGGTTGGCATGCCGGACGCCTTTGCGATGGTTGGCCCCACCGGCCCGTTGCGCACGAAATACGGCATGAGCACCGAAGCGATCGCCGAGGCATGCCACGCGCTGCTTGGTTGAGCAACTGTCGGATCGCTCTCCGTCTTATCTCTTTCCCGTTTTCCGTCGGCCGATTAAACTCGCGCGACACGCGCATCGCGATTGCCTAACCCAAAAACCCACCGGAGGAACCATGCTGCTCGACGTCCGCACGTACACGTGCCGCCCCGGCACCATCAAGAAACATCTAGCGCTGTACGAGAAACTTGGCAAGGGACCGCAGACCAAACACCTCGGCCAGCCGTTCGCTTACCTTGTAACCGAGACTGGCAACGTGAATCAGTACATTCACATCTGGGCATATGAAGATGCGGCCGACCGGGCGAAGCGGCGCGCCGCGATGATGGCCGATCCGGACTGGATTGCATTCATGGACGAAAGTGCGAAGCTGGGCGCACTCGAAGCACAGGAAAACCGGCTCATGACTCCGGTATCGTTCTTCCCGCTGAAGCGATAGACCGCTTCAGCGCTCGCCAAGGTCAGGAGCCAGGACGAACCAACACAGCATTCGCCAGCTTTGCAGCAAGACGCTGCTGGTGCTAGCGATCCGGTCCGCCGCCCGGACCCCCGGGCTTCTTGTTGTGGAACTTCCGCGGTGGCCTTTTGCCTTGCTGGCCACCGCCCGGCGGGCGATTTCGCCGATTATTGTTGTTGGAAGAGCCGTCGCGACGCATGCTGGGATCCGGCGCATCCTCCCGATTGGCGGAGGCGAGCTTGATCTCCAGTTCATTGATTTCATCCCACTGCTCGTCGGTTCTCTGGCGCTCCGGAATGGCGAGGAGCTCCTGCAGGCGGCGGCGGGGCGGTATGGGTGGTATCGGTGTATTCATGGCGTTATTCTCGCATCCTTCCAAGGCTTTAGCATAGTCTGGCGCTGGAATGGCCGCATCCCCGAGCTTTGATCCTGACAAAAAATTTAGTGAAATCATGCCTTGCCGCTGGATTGCTCATCTGGACATGGATGCCTTCTACGCGTCCGTGGAGCTGCTGCGTTACCCGGCGCTACGCGGTCGTGCCGTCGTAGTCGGTGGACGGCGAGCGCACCAGCCGGTCTTGCAGCCGGACGGCTCGCATCATTTTTTCGAGTTGCGCACCTATGCCGGGCGCGGAGTTGTCACAACGGCGACCTATGAGGCGCGCGCGCTCGGTGTCCATTCCGCGATGGGATTGATGAAGGCAGCGGCGCTCGCGCCAGATGCGGTACTGCTGCCGGCCGATTTCGACGAGTACCGCAAATATTCGCGGCTGTTCAAAGCCGCCGTGGCGGAGATCGCTCCGCACATAGAAGATCGCGGCATCGATGAAATCTACGTCGACCTTACCGACATTCCCGGCGCGCAGGACGCCTCGGGCGACGATGCATTTGCGGGCGTGCGCGCGATCGCAGAACGCATCAAGGCGCGGGTGTACCTGGCGACAGGGCTCAGCTGTTCAATGGGCGTCACACCCAACAAGCTGCTTTCCAAAATCAGTTCCGATCTGGACAAGCCCAATGGCCTGACGATCCTGACACACGATGACCTTGCTTCGCGGATTTGGCCGCTGCCGGCCAAACGCATCAACGGCATCGGGCCGAAAGCAAATGCAAAACTCGAAGCGCTTGGCATTCGCACTATCGGGCAGGTCGCGAGCGCCGATCCGCATTTGCTTATCGAGCAATTCGGAGAAAACTATGGAGCATGGCTGCACCAGGCCGCGCACGCGCGGGACGAGCGCCCGGTGGTCACGTTCAGCGAACCGAAGTCCATCAGCCGTGAAACGACGTTCGAGCGCGATCTGCACGCGCGCGACGATCGTGCCGCGCTGGGTTCGATCCTCACGCGTCTTTGCGAGCAGCTCGCTGCCGATCTGCAGAGGAAGGGTTATGTTGCCAGGACCATCGGCGTCAAACTGCGTTACGACGATTTTCGCATCGAGACGCGCGAGCTGACGCTGGAAACCCATATCCAGGATGCGGTGACCATTCGCCAGACCGCCGGCCGCTGCCTCAAAAAAACCACGCTCGATCGGCGCCTGCGCCTGCTGGGAGTCAGAGCAGGCACCCTGTGCAGGACGGATGCCCTGGCGACCGCGTCGAAGGAGGCAGACGGCCCGCAACGCGATCAACTTGCCCTGCCGATGTTCGAAGCAAGCCGTACACCGGGTGAGCTGACGGCGCCCAAACCGCCCCGCTCATTTCCCGGCGGCCGCAACGAATGATTGCATTCTTCCGGCACGCCGCTGAGGTAGTACACCATCCGCTGCGTTTCGGATTGCAGGTCATCAACGCGTTTCGCGCCAACCAGGGACTGCTACTGGCCGGTGCGCTGGCGTACTACGCACTGTTGTCCATGGTGCCGCTGCTGATTCTGATCGTCATCGCGCTATCGCATTTTCTCGACCAAAGCGAGCTGCTGGGCATGGTGGGACGCGCACTCGAATGGGTCGCACCGGGACAATCGAGGGCCGTCGTCAATGAACTGGCGACGTTCCTCGAGGCTCACGTCGCGCTGAGTTGGCTGCTGATCGTAACGATGTTGCTGTTCAGCTCGCTGGCGTTCACGGTGCTCGAGGGCGCGATGTCGGTGATCTTCATGCATCGTCTCGCCGTGCGCAAACGCCGTTTTGTGGTTTCTGCATTGATTCCGTTCGGCTACATTTTTTTCCTGGGACTCGCGCTCCTGGTGGGAACACTGGTCCAGGCCAGTCTCGAGTCAGTCGGCAAGGAAACCATCGTCGTGTTTGGACACGCATGGTCGCTCGGCGGGGTTTCCGGTTTTTTGCTCTATATCGTCGGCGTCGTAATTGAAATGTTGCTCATTGCATCGGTCTACCTGGTCATGCCTTTCGGCCGGCTGTCGCTGCTGCACGCATTGATCGGCGGGGTGACGGCCGGCATCCTGTGGGAAGCAATCCGCCATTCGCTGGTATGGTATTTCAGCACGATCTCGCAAGTGGGCGTCGTATACGGTTCATTCACCAGCGTGATCGTGGTGCTGCTGAGTTTCGAGATGGGCGCCACCGTGCTATTGCTCGGTGCGCAGGTTATCGCGGAATACGAGCGCCTGGAACGTAGTGGATAATCTGGGTCCGACCCAAAGCCGGCCGCGTGTCACCAGCCGCTAGCATTCGCGGCTAGTATTATGACCTTATGACTATTCTGCTCGCGCCCATGGAGGGCCTGCTTGATTTCGTATTGCGCGATATCTTCACGCGCGTCGGTGGCATCGACCGCTGCGTGTCGGAATTCATCCGCGTCACCGGCACCTTGCTGCCGGACCGTGTTTTCACGCGCATCGTGCCCGAATTGAACAACGGCGGCCGCACGCCCGCCGGCGTGCCGGTGCGGGCACAGCTGATGGGATCCGACCCGGTGTGTCTGGCGGAAAATGCCGCAAAACTTGCCATGCTGGGTCCGGCCGGCATCGATTTGAATTTTGGCTGCCCGGCGAAAGGCGTCAATCGCCATCGCGGTGGCGCGGTACTGCTCGATGAGCCCGAGCTGATTGCGCAGATCGTTTCTGCCGTGCGTCGCGCCGTGCCGGCATCCATGCCCGTTTCGGCGAAAATGCGACTGGGCTACAACGACACGTCACGCGCGCTGGATTGCGCGCTCGCCATTGCGGAAGGCGGCGCCAATGAGCTGGTGGTACACGCTCGCACAAAAACCGACGGCTATCGGCCGCCCGCTTATTGGAATCGCATCCGGCAAATTCGTGCAGTGGTCAGTATCCCGGTCATTGCGAATGGCGAAATCTGGACTGCCGAAGATGCGTCGCAATGCCGGATGGAATCAGGATGCAATGCGCTGATGCTGGGCCGGGGCATCGTGGCGGACCCGGGGTTGGCGCTGGCGATCAGGAGGCTGGATTCGCATTCAGCCGAGAGCTCGCACGCCAACTCAGTTGTCAATCACGGCGATTTCGGTTGGGATGCATTGTTACCGTTCGTCGCGCACTTTTGGCACATCGTTGGCTTGCACATCGCCGCGCATCACCGTGCCGGCCGGCTCAAGCAATGGCTCAATTTTCTGCGGCGCCGCCACCCGCAAGCGCAGGAAGCCTATGCGGCGGTGCGCACCATCAATGATCCTCTGCTCATCACGAAGGAACTATTTGCGCACACCGGTGCAGTCGATGAAATACCGCTTGCGGTTTGATGCGTTGATCGCAGCGTGCGGGTTGGTTGCCGCGCTTTTCGTAGACACGACTTTGAGCGCGGCAGATCTTGTCCTGCGCCCTGGGTTGTATGAAGTGGAAGTGCGCATCAGCCTGCCAAATGTAGGCGAAGCTGCGCCAGCGAATCTGGTGACCCGCTGCATTACACCGGATGACGTCCGTTCAGGTGGAGCGTTTTTTATCCTGAGCGACAATCCGCTCAGGCAGTGTGGCGTGCTGGATTACCAGACCACTTCATCCACAGTCGTCTATCGCATCGAATGCGCCGGGCCAAACCGGGGCAGCGCCGTTGCGACATTCGATATCAAAGAAACCGCGTACCGCGGCACCATCAAGATGAACATGGGCGGCAAGAATATGATCATGTCGGAAACGCAAAAGGGGAAAAGAACAGGCGATTGCCAGTAATTGGGTCGGTTATGGCGAGCCGGCATTGGCTGCCCCGGACGCATGCTTACGGTCGCCATGAGTTTTAACCGTGCCCCGTTTTTGCTTGACAGCCGCTTCGGTCTGGCTTCAGCCGGGAACTTCCGCCCCGCTTTTGGAATCCAGAGGATATGTCAGACTTGCGCGCATCCGGCTTCAGTTTACGACGGGAGATCGTGGGGAGTCTTTTCGAGTCCCTGTCGGCGAAGACGGCGAATGGGTTAGTCAATGTGATCATCGACACGCCCAAAGGGAGTCGCAACAAATTCAAGTTCGACGAGCAGGTCCAGTGCTTTCGCTTGAGCCGGATTCTGCCGCTGGGGGCCTGCTTTCCGTATGATTTTGGCGGCATCCCCGGCACGGCGGCCGAAGATGGCGATCCGCTCGATGTGCTGGTCATTGCCCAGGAGGGCAGCTTCGTCGGTTGTCTTCTTACGGCGAAACTCATCGGTGGTGTGCGGGCTGAGCAGACCGAAAAAGGAAGGACCATCCGCAACGACCGGCTGCTTGCCGTGCCGGTCACCAACGCCAATCCCGCCGAATTTTCACACATCGACCAGCTACCATCGGCGCGCGTAGCCGAAATCGAACACTTCTTCGTGTCCTACAACCAGGCGCACGGCCGTCAATTTCGGCCCACCGGACATGCCGGTCCGGACGAGGCGGATCGGGTTCTCGCCGCGGCAATACAGCGTTTCGAAGAATCTCGGGAATGAGCCAAGGGGCCTTCCCGCGACAGCGCGGAATTCGTCGCGGCG
>DATMZQ010000108.1:0-7654 GCA_035573615.1 Burkholderiales bacterium
CTGTCCCCGTATAGCTACAGAAAAGTAGACATCTGACTACAAGAAAATATATAGGCCTTTGATTTTTTGGAATACGCCCGCACGGCATACGGATTGCGCTTAGACCGGCGCCGTATAAAAAATCAGGAGGACCTGTATGAACAGCAAAGTCGCAATGACTGCTTTTGTTTTGACCCTGGCCGTCACACTCTCCTATGAAACCAATATTTCTGTATCCGCGGTCCCGGGCGCACGCGACCCGGGCGTTCGCACCATTCGCTCGGACACGGGCGCGCCAATCGCGGGCCTTTCCAGAACTGAACAAGCATTTTTTCTGGCTGGCCAGGATGAATTCAACGAAGCGGAAACTCCCGACGACGGACTTGGCCCGACCATGAACCTGGACAGCTGCGGGGGTTGCCATTCCCAGCCCGCTACCGGGGGAACAAGTCCTGCCGTCAACCCCCAAGTCGCGTTCGCGAATCAGATGGGCGCACGCAATAGCATTCCGTCTTTCATTCGTCGGGACGGGCCGGTGCGCGAGGTGCGTTTCATACGCAACGGAGACGGTAGCGCCGATGGTGGCGTACATTCGCTGTTCACCCTTTACGGTCGTAGCGACGCATCGGGCTGCTTTTTAAGTCAGCCGGACTTCGAGGGTGAATACGGTCGCGGCAACGCGATCTTCCGCATACCGACGCCGGTGTTCGGCGCCGGATTGATCGAACAGATTCCCGACAGGACGATTCTGGCCAATCAGGCGGCGACCGCACCGCGCAGGCAACAGCTCGGCATCGGCGGGAAGGCAAACATCATCGTTCCGTTTTCAACGATATCGGGCCAGAGCAACCATAACGGCAACGACGGAACAGTGGCTCGTTTTGGATGGAAAGCGCAGAACAAGTCATTGCTGATCTTTTCCGGCGAGGCCTATAACGTAGAAATGGGAATCAGCAACGAGTTGTTTCCGACCGAACGTGAGGAGGCTCGCGGTTGCCAGTACGCCATGACGCCGAACGATGTAACGAATACCGCTGGCACCGGCGGGGTCGATACTATGGGAGCGACGGATAAATTCGCCCTGTTCATGCGTTTTCTCGCACCGCCCGTGCCTTCAACCGACACGCCGGGAGGAGCATCTTCCATTTCGCGCGGAAAAGCTCTGTTTGGCGACACCGGTTGCGCGTTATGCCACACTGCATCGATGCAGACCGGCAACTCGTCCGTCGCCGCTTTGCGAAACAAGCCGGTGAACCTGTATTCCGATTTGCTCGTGCATGATATGGGCGTCGGGCTGCGCGATGGTGTGAGCCAGGGACAGGCGGGGCCACGAGAATTCCGCACCGCTCCACTGTGGGGCTTGGGCCAGCGGCTTTTCTTCCTGCACGACGGCCGCTCGTCTGATCTCGTCGACGCGATCAAGCAACATGGCAGCCAGGGCTCGGAGGCGAATGGCGTTATCGCGATCTACAACAACCTGGGCGAATTCCAGAAACAGGATCTTCTGAATTTCCTTCGCTCGCTATGAGGGCCTTGCGCAAAATAGTCTTGCCAAGGATTTCGCCGTAACCCGACCGGCACAACCTGGATCTGGCAAGGTGTAAACCGCCAGTATCAGTTGTGCCGGTTTCCATTTCATGCGCGCCTCTTCGCTGCGCTTGCGGAATTACTGTCGAATTCAAGGGGAACAAACCGTGAACATAAACCATCCGAATTATCGTAACGCCGGAATCATTGACTACCGAAGCATTGATAAGTTGGAACGCGACGCCGATCGCTTCCACTGGCGCCTGGAAAAAATATCCGGCCGCGAAATGACAATGATTGTGGTTGCCTACAATCGCAACGGGCATCCAACCGCCCGCATTGTCCAGTCCTGTTTATAAGGCGCGCTATCGCATTTCAGCAAGACTAGACACCAAGTGCGACCCGTAGCGATCTATCGCAATTGTAGAAATTTTCGCTGCACCTCTTACCCTCGTAGCCCTGCTACGGGCCCGCCTTAGATATTCACGCTTCCGGATTCACTTCCCGCCTCGCGTGATGGCCGACGCGCCATCGTTTTCGCGCCCGCGGGACTGATGGTTATTTGTAGAAAAGTTACGAGAGTTTTGGAATATACCAAGCCGCATTAATCGTGCGGCCACACCGGAACGCTCCATTGCATTGGTCCGATGCTTGCAGTAGCGCCCCGCTAAGCGGCGAGCAGCGTTGACCGCGGAAAAGTTGCACCGTGACCGCAGAGGGAAATTGCGCGCACGCGGCGCTTCATCATTTACAAATGCAAGGAGAGGCTTTGATGAACAGGTTATTTGGGAGTCTTATGGTTGGTGTAACCGCGCTGGCACTTGTTGGCGTTATGGATACTGCAAGTGCGCGCGCAGGCGCGGGCGGAACCGGAGCAGGATGTGGCACAGGCGCCGGAGCGGCAGGCGCAACTGGTGGCGGAACTGCCGGTGCTACCGGGGGAACAGGCGCAGGCGCAGGTACTGCTGGTGCCACCGGTGGAACGAGCGCTGGTAGTACCGCGGGCACCGGTACTGGCGCCAGCACTGGAGGTGCCGCGGGAACTTCGGGCGCTTCTGCGGGAACGGGCGCTGGTACGGGCGGCGCAGCTGGCATGGGTACTGGCACGAGTTCGAGTGCCGGCATCTCAGGTAGAGGAGGCACGGCCGGTGCCACTGGAACAGGAACAACTGGGACGAGTAGCACGGGAGTAACCGGTGGTACAAGCACCGGAGGAGCAGCTGGAACTTCGGGCACAGCAGCCGGAACAGGTACCGGCACGGGTACCACCGGCGCTGCAGGTCGGGGCAGCACCGGCACTGGAACAGCTGGCACAGCGGGCACCTCTAGTACTGGAGTCGCCGGCGGTACCGGCACGGGAGGCGCAGCGGGAACCTCGGGCACCGCAGCCGGGACGGGCGCGGGAACACCAGGCGCAGGCACGTCTGGCATCGCAGCGGGAACAGGTCCAGCGGGTACGGGCCCAGCAGTAGGAGGAGCACCGGGCGCTAGCACCGGCACGGCAGGCGCAACTCCGGGCGGCGCCACAGGACTCGGTACAGGCAGCGTAGGCGCCTCGGATGGACTCGCCGGAGGTGGCGCGCCTGCGAATTCCGCTGCATCGTCCAGTGGCGCAAAAGTCAACGCCATGTCGCAAGGGACCAGTGCGGTCCGCACTCAGGATTACTCCGCGGAAGTGTTGTCGTGCGACCGACTGACCGGGATAGACAAATCCGTCTGCGTAACCAGTGCGAAACGCAAAGAGACTAACGGTACCGGAACCTTTTAGGCTCCCGCAAGCATGCTGAAAGCTCAGACGACATTGCAGAACCGTGATCCCGCCATGTGCCAAACGGACTACGTGCGAACGGTTGCTTGTCCGATTCAATTGCAGGAGAATTCTTACACCGCGTCAGGGAGCATGTAAGCGCATAGATCAGTCAGGATGGCCAACGGATTGTTAATAGTCGACTAAGTCGGCCAAACAATGTAGTCACCTGTCTGCTCGAAGAAAAGAGGGTACACCGAAAGGTTGTACCCCTTTTTTTGTCCGCCTGTTGCCGCAGCCAGGCCGCTAAAGTGCGTGAACCGTTGGACGGTTCAGAACGTAGCAAGGCTTTTTAGCGGGATGGCAGTTGAAACCAGCGTCTCAGCTGCTTTGCCTCTTCACGGTCGACTGAACAGAATCTCCTAGATGACCAGACCGGCCTGCTTGGCTTTTTTTTGCAGTTCGATCAATAACGCGGTCACGGATCTTGAGAATCGCGTATCGATATAGCCGGTTCCGGCGGAAAGCCAGTCATGTGGAATATCGGAACCGGTTACCGATATTGGAGAAGCGCGAAGCCCGATCGTAAGCGTGTGTTCTGAATGTGGGCCAGGGCCGCGACCGGCATCGAATTCCACTCCCAGTGCTCGCGTATCCATCGCGTGACGCAGCGCATAAATGAAAACGTGTTCCACGGCGTCGTTCATGACGATATCGTAAAGTTTTTCAACTTTTGACACGCTAGGCGCTCTTGATGACCCGCCGGTGCGCGGTCTTACCACAGTCAAAAAAGAACATTTTTTGGTTCATTGTTCGGCGGCGATAGGTACCCCGCATAATGTGACAATGACAGTATTACCATGCCATTCTGATCCGCGCCAGTAGAGGGCCGCGCAGGTGTTGTTTTCCGGTATTTTCAGGCGCGGTATTGCCGCCTGCGGACCGCTCACTTGCCGTCGATATAATCCCGAACCATCTTTGCACGGTCTTCCGCCCCGGGGTGGGTAGACAGAAATGTCGGCCCGCTGGATTGCTTTGCGAGCAATTCAAAAAGCCTCTGCATGCCGTGCGGGTCATAGCCTGCCGACACCAGCCATTGCAAACCAAGTTGGTCGGCCTCCGCTTCTTGAGGCCTGGTGTAAGCACCGTACAGCGCCTTGTTCGCGGCAGTGCCGCCTGCTGTTCCGGCGACGAAGCCTCCGAATCCTGGAATCAGGAGCGAGAGCGCAATGGCGACGAGTTCCCCACCAGCCCACGCGCCTGCCGCCGCCGTGGCTCGACCTTCGCTATGGTGCTTCACCAAGTGTGCCGTCTCATGTCCCAGCAGTCCCGCCCAGGCAGGTTCGTCATCGTGCAGCAGGCTGAGCATTCCCTTCGTTACGACGATGGTGGCCTTACCGGCCTTGTCGTAAGCAGCGAAACGCATTGGGTGCCGCGATGTTTGCGATATATATAACTTGATGTGCTGGCCGATGCGCTAAAGGACGCGCCGGCTATTTGGTTCCTTGTGCCGGGGGCGGGCGCGGAATCTTTCGTCTGTCGCGCTTCGATTCCATGAATCCCTTGTCCTTCGCATCCTGCAGGCATTCAGCAAGCGAAAAAAAGGGGCCCCTCCGTGTAGTAGTTCCATCGGCATGCCGGCATTCCCATGCCCATTTGCGCGCGGCCAGTTCCAGGAACGCCCAGAAACCTTCCATGGCTAATGCACAACCAGAATTGCGTTGACGAAAGACAACTCAGGCCATTGCAGCCCAGATGGCTGTCATTGCCGAACCGTACTTCGCCATCAACTTGAGATTAGAAGCCGAAATGGTCAAGAGAGACGACCGGCGATCGTTCGCATCCGCGCGCCGGCGTACGACACCGTCCTTTATCAGTTTGAGCACTCGCCGGCGCACCGTCGTCCGGGAACTGAGATTCAACAGGAGTACTTGCTTGAGTGTCATTGGGCGGCGGGTCTCTTCCGCGTACCCAATCTCTATCAAGATATCGAAGTCAATGACGGATCTTATGAATGGCAACTGGGTCCGTTCCAATTCTCTGACTTTTTTCAGCGCTTCGAATAGCTTCATAGTTGAATGGCATTGATCTTGGCCCCGGCATGATGGTGTTGTTATTTAGTCGCTGGCAAGGACAATTGGGTACCTTTTTGGCACCTAAATGCCGGAGGAAAGCTTCGCTAATTTCACGGCAGCTCTACTTGAAATGGAGCTTTCGAATCGCCAACAGTTTCTGCAGTAGACCGTTGGGATCAGCGTTGTCGAACAAATTCGCTTTGCCCGGATGCCGCGATATTCTGAACGGCACTTCGCTTGCGGCGGAACTAATCACGGGGCCCCGCTATACCGATGGCATTACTGCTCGGTCCGCTCGCATTATCGCGATCGTCTTTGCACGCTTTACCGATGGTTTGCAAAAAACACTTCGATGCCTTGTGTTTCAAGCGAACAATTTGCTGAATCATCAACGTTGCTTGCTGGCCGTTAAATTGCTAATGGAATATTCATGAGTCCCGGATCGCCGGGAATACCTAATGTTTGGAATCGCCATGAGGCAATTGCATAAATCGTTTTTGCGCTCGTTCAACGCGCCCACAGGCGCTGCGCTGGCGCTGGTTGCAGCGTTGACCACAGGACCGTTGTATGCGCTAAGTGATACCGACACTCCAGCAGCTTTCCGGTTTGCTGCGGAAGCAAATCAGGGCGCGCTTACAGAGAAGGAGACGCGAACAGTCCCGGGAACAGCAGTGGCTGAAGGCTCACTGATCTGGACAAGAGACGGGGCTGGCTCTCCGGAGAATTTACGCCGGATTGCAGCCATTCCAAAGGAAGAAGAGAGACTTGGTTCTGGATGTTCGAAGTGACAGCGCGGGCCCGATTCTGATCTTTCTTTTGATTCCGGCTCGTAAGCTGACGTGACCTTGGTGCCCTTGTTCCACTTGGTCTTGTACGTCACGCGGTCAAGTGTTCCTCCGCGACGCTTCCGTCCGATACAGGCGGAAGCTCCGCTTCGAAACGATCTCGCCCGCCATTTTTTGCCCGATACAACGCGTGGTCAGCTCGGGCGATCGTCACTTGCCAATCTTCAGGCCGGCTGTACTGCGTCACGCCGATTGAAACGCTGATTCGCAGTTCGGGCGCCCAGTCCTGGAAGCTGATGTCACGCGCACATTGACACAGGCGCTGCGCGACCGTGGTGGCGCTTTGCAGTGTCGTCTGATCCAGGATAATCAGAAATTCCTCTCCCCCGTATCGTCCAAAGGTATCGATAGTTCGCATGCAACTCGAGGCTGCCATCGCCAGGCTTCTCAGCACCAGATCGCCCGCGCGATGGCCATGCACGTCATTCACGCGCTTGAAGAAGTCGATGTCCAGCAAAAGAACCGAAAAGGTCGTGCCGTAGCGCTCGGAGCGACTTTGCTGAATCGTCAAGACATCGACCAGGCTTCGTCGATTGGGAACACCAGTTAGTTCATCCCGGGTAGCGAGATGTTCAATACGCATCAATGCCCTTTGCAGTTGGTCTTTGCTTTCCTGGGCCTTCTTGCGTAGCCGACTGATGTAGCCACCCATCACCGAAAAAAATACAAGAACCGCCGTAAGCACAATCCAGTTGAGCAGTCTGCGATCCAGCTCGGTAGGATCCATGCCAATCTGCGACTGCCTTGCGATGACCAGTGCATAGCCCGTCGTGACAACGGCGCTTAGCCCCAGCAGCTCGCGCGTGCTGAGCCGGAAAACACCAAACAGGAAAGCGACCAGGAAAATGAGCGCCACAACGCCCTGGTTGTCCGGCGATTCGGCCAGGACATAAAGAATAACCAGTGCTGAAGCGAGGATTTGCGGCTTCGTCAGGCTTGCGTCCCGAAAACGCTTGTTCAGTCCACTGCGGAACAATATGTAGAAGAGCACTATGAAAAAAACGGTGAACAGCGCCGCATTTATGAAGGCATGCAGAGGAAGCCCGCCGAGAATATGGGCTATCCAAAAAAGAATCACTGCCATTGCCGATGTGGCTGAAGCCATCAGCCAGCGACGGATCCGATGTCTTTGCTTCGGATCCGTTGTCAAAAGAATGGGGCCAGGCCGCATTCGCTTCACTTTCCTTCGGTGTCCTGATCGTTGGGCAGTGTAATCACCGAAGTATAAATGCAATCCCTTGCCAAACCCCAAGCTTGTAAAGCGTTCTATGTCTGTTCAGACGGGTCAGCGGACTGAGAGGCGCGCGGTGCCTTTGCGAAACGGCATGGCGACGTACTTGCGATAGTTGTCGATGCATTGGCGCCTGCAGCTCCGAGATCGCAGCTTGTGTCATGCCATTGCCAGTTGTCCGACGGCGCCATCCATGTCTAGCGGTGGTTTATGCGCGGGAATGCCATCGGTCGAGGCGCCTGCGATTTCC
>DATMZQ010000109.1:0-6709 GCA_035573615.1 Burkholderiales bacterium
GAAGGCGGATATACCGTCGTCGGTAAACTAATGCCGGCGGACACGTCTATAACTATTGGCGCCTTGTCCCTTGGCCTTGCGCATGGGGTGAAAATGCTGCGGCCGGTGACAGCCGGGCAACCGGTGCGCTGGACCGATGTCGCGGTCGACGAATCAAGCTACGCAGTTCAGCTTCGGCGAGAAATGGAGCAACAGTTTGCGCCCGCTGCCGAACCGGCCATAGCGGCGCGATAGGGTCGAATGCGATTGCACTGAGGTTGGGGGGCGTGCGCGGCTTTTCCAGTTCCGGGCATAGCGAGCCAGCCTGACCGGTACAATGCGGGTCCCATCCCAACAGGACGTCCCGTGATATCCAAACCGCCACGGACCAGGCAAATCGTCGCGGCCGTCGTCGGCAATGCCCTCGAGTGGTACGACTTCGTCGTCTACGGCTTCCTGACCATCATCATTGCGCGTTTGTTCTTTCCGGCGCAAAGCGAATACGCGTCCTTGCTGTTGACCATGGCGACGTTCGGGGTCGGATTTTTCATGCGCCCGGTTGGGGGCATCGTGCTCGGCATGTATGCGGACCGCAAAGGACGTAAGGCTGCGCTGCAATTGATCATTGGACTAATGACTCTGGCGATGGCAATGATCGCGTTCGCGCCGCCGTATGCAGCCATTGGCATCGCCGCGCCGTTAATTATCCTTTTGGCGCGCCTGCTGCAAGGCTTCTCGACTGGCGGTGAATTCGCAAGCGCCACGTCGTTCCTCGTGGAAAGTGCGCCCCCCAACCGCCGCGGGTTCTACGGTTCCCTGCAAATGGTCGGGCAAAGTCTCGCGGCGCTTTCCGGCGCTGTTGCGGGAACGCTAATAACGCGCGGACTCGGTCCTGAGCAAATCGACTCGTGGGGATGGCGCGTACCGTTTCTGTTCGGTCTCATCATCGGTCCCGTCGGACTGTACATCCGTCGCTACCTTGAAGAGACCGATGCATTTCTTGATTCACGCCACACTAACGCCGTACGCAACCCCCTGCGGACGGTATTTGCGCAGAACGGGCGCGGTCTGGCAGTCACGTTTGGGCTGGTGATCTGCGGCACAATCTCCTATTACGTGGTGCTGGTATACATGCCCACCTTTGCGAAGACGCAACTGGGTATGCCATTGACTGACGCATTCGTGGCCCAGGTCATCGGTCTCGTATGTCTGACCGCAACCATTCCGCTGTGCGGAGCCTTGTCAGACCGCATCGGTCGCCGGCCGATCCTGGTGGCCGCGACGATTGCTTACTTTGTCTTGCTCTATCCGCTTTTCGATTGGGTATACACGGCTCCCAGCCTGCTCAGGCTCGCGATCATGCAAGGTATCCTGTGCACGCTCGTCGGCGTATTTTTCGGGCCGATCTCCACCGCCATCGCGGAGCAGTTTCCGACCGGCGTACGGTCCACTGGCCTGGCGATTGCCTACAACTTTGCGGTCATGCTCTTCGGCGGTTTCGCGCAATTCATCGTCACCTGGCTGATCCGTGAGACTGGGTCGCCGCTGGCGCCAGCGTATTACGTGATGTTCGGCGCTGTTGTTGGCTTTGTCGCCTCGGTGGCTCTGGTGGAACGCTATCGCGACCACCAACTACCCAAGGCGGTGTGATCATCAGATGCTTTATTCATCTCATAAGGGAAGCGCGCAATGACAACATGGAACGGGCGGCTGGGTACGATGCTGATGCTCGCTGCGACTTTTGGAGGCGTTACGATGAAAGCGAACACGTTTGCTGCCGATACCGGTGAGAAAACCATGACAATCGTGCGTATCTATACCGGCGCCGACAACCAGTCCCATTTCGAGGATCTCAAGATTCCCCTCAAGAGCACCGGCAAAATCGGATTCATCTCCGAGCTTATGAAAGCGACTGGTGTCGTGTTCCGCGAAACCGGTGGCGACTACAACTATGATTTTCACACCGCACCGCGGCGCCAGTACGTGGTCAATCTCGAAGGAGAAGTGGAAATCGAGGTAGGCGATGGAACGAAGCGCATTTTGCGCAGCGGCGATGTGCTGCTGGCCGAAGACACCACCGGCCAGGGACACATCAGCCGCGCGGTGGCTGGCAAATCGAGGAAATCCTTGTTCATCACGCTCGACTAGTACGCTTGTCGGTACGCAACCGGGACAGGTATTTCATGCCTTCGATCGCCCGTGTGCCGTACCAGGAGGTCATTTCTCCGTTGATCAGCGATACATCTGTTGGCGAATCGTATTCCTCCATCGGAGTCGGAACAAAATAGTGGGTCGCCGCCGCAGAGATTTGACGGATCTCCTCGAGATGGCGTTCGCGGAAGGCATAGGGTTCGGAAGAAAGCAGGATGCGGTCGACATTTGCAAGCACCGTTGGCGTGAGCTCGATGGTCGGATAACGAGCCTTGCCATCGGTCTGCACGGTATCCCAGCCGATCGCAGCCAACGTCCTGGAAATATAGGTATCGCGCGATACAGTCATCCAGGGTGATTTCCAGATCAGGTAAAGCACGCGTTCGCGCGGCAACGCGGCACATGCCGTGATGGCATCAGCGTAAGCTTTGCGGAAGGTCGCGCAGAGTTGTTCTGCCTTGTCCTCGCGACCAAAAATTCCGCCGAGCAGCCGGTACAGCGATGGATTATCGAGCGGGCCCAGCGGATGCGTCACGATCACGTTTGGCACAAATGTCGCGAGCTGCTCGACGGTCGATTTTTCGTTTTCATCGATATTCACGATCAGATGTGTTGGCGCCAGAGCGCGGATCTTCTCAATGTCGACGCTTTTGGTACCGCCGACCTTCGGCACCGTTCGGATGTTGTCTTTGGGATGGACACAAAAGCCGGTTCGGCCGACCAGGCGATCCCCCGCGCCGAGATGGAATAACAGTTCACTAATGCTGGGGACGAGGCAGACGATGCGGGCATCGGCACGCGCGACTGCGTGTGCTCTGCCAATGGCGTCTATCAGGTGGGAACGCGGACTATTCATTTCAGTCGCCGACTCCAGGCCTGCCTTACTTGCGCCTGGCTAGCCTTCTTTTCCTGCCACCGGACACGGGCAATCCCGATATCGCGACCGGCGCAGCAGACAGAGGAATCACGCTTTCCTTCAACGTGCGCAATACGAAGCTTGATTTGCTGTGCCGTATGCCTGGAATGCGGTACAGCCGCTCGCGCAACAACCGTTCGTAGTCGCGCGTATCTTTGACAGCGATACGGATGTAGTAATCGTAATCTCCGGAGACCAGATAGGCTTCCACGACCTCGGGAATCTGCTCCAGCATTTTCCCGAAGGCATTCAGCGTCTCATCCGTATGGCTCTCCAGCGTGACCTGGACAATCACCGTTTCGGATAGTCCGATCGAGGGCGGATCGACCCGAACCGTATAACCGCGGATCACTCCTTCGCTTTCCATTCGCTTGATCCGTGTCCAGCACGGCGTGGATGACAGCCCAACCTGCTCGCTGATGGCTTGCAGACTGGCCCGGGCGTCATTTTGCAGCACCTGCAATATCGCCATGTCGAATTTGTCGATGTTCATTCTATCGTTGAGCAGTTCATTAGAAAACATTTCCGATCTATGTGCATTATTGCAGGATATAAGATGCTTTTTCTACGATGTCCCGAGTACGATTGCACTCATGACCAATCTCGCCCTGCCTGACACGCTGGTGCCGCCTGCAACGCAGGCCGCACATCGCGTTGTCGAAACCGGTGCCATGTCACTGCTTGATACCCTGGTTTCGCTCGGCGTTGATACGATTTTTGGTTATCCGGGTGGGGCAGTACTGCCCGTTTACGATGCGCTGCATGCCGAACCACGCATCCGGCATATCCTCGTCCGCCATGAGCAGGCGGCAGTTCATGCGGCCGAGGGTTACGCGCGTTCCACTGGCAAGCCCGGTGTGGTACTCGTCACCTCAGGACCCGGCGTGAGTAATACGATCACGGGTCTGCTGGATGCCATGTGCGATTCCATTCCGGTGCTCTGCATCAGCGGGCAGGTCGCCACAAGCTCGATCGGCACGGATGCGTTCCAGGAATGCGATGCACTGGGCTTGTCGCGGCCAGTCACAAAATGGAATGCACAAATCCGCAACGCAAATGAAGTATCGGCGTTAGTGCGCAAGGCGCTGTTCGTTGCGACACACGGTCGGCCAGGTCCTGTGCTGCTGGACTTTCCGAAAGACGTCCAGCTTGCCACCTATGATCGGCCCACCGCGGCTCCTGAAGCATTCCCGGAATTGCCGCGCAAAACCCACAGACGTGGCCCGCTGCGCCAGGCGGTAGATCTATTGAAGCAAGCTCAGCGGCCGGTATTCTACGGTGGTGGCGGATTGATCAACGCGGGCCCGGGCGCCTGTGCCGCGTTCACGCGCCTCGTGCAACGCACCGGCGCACCCTGCACTTTGACGTTGATGGGTCTGGGCGCTTATCCGGCCTCGCATGCTCAGTTTCTCGGCATGCTCGGGATGCACGGCACCCTGGAAGCCAATTTGGCCATGCATCACGCCGATCTGGTCGTGTGCGTAGGCGCCCGCTTCGACGACAGGGTGACCGGCAAATTGAGCGAATTCTGTCCGCATGCTCAAATGATTCATCTGGACATTGATGCCTCATCCATCAACAAGGTCGTGAAAGCCACTGTGCCGCTGGTCGGCGATTGCGGTGAACTGCTCGATGCCCTGGAAACCGAACTGGGTGCGCACACCTTCGAAGCAAGTCGGCTGGAGGAATGGTGGGAGCAGATCAAACAATGGCGGGCGGTTGATTCGCTGCGGTTTGACGCGCGTTCCGACAGCATCGTCCCTCAACAACTGATGCGTGCTCTGCAGCAGGCGATTGACGGCTGCGACGCCATTGTGTCGACCGACGTCGGCCAGCATCAGATGTGGGCGGCGCAGCATCTGCGTTTCGAAACACCCTGCCGCTGGTTGACCTCGGGTGGCGCCGGCACGATGGGATACGGTCTCCCAGCGGCTATCGGCGCGCAGGTAGGCAATCCCGACAGGCTGGTAGTGTGTATGAGCGGCGACGCCTCCGTACTAATGAATTTGCAGGAGATGTCCACGGCGGTCCAGCACCGGCTGCCGGTGAAAGTGTTGTTATGCAATAACGGCTACATGGGTATGGTTCGACAATGGCAGGAACTAAACCATGGCAGCCGCTACAGCCATAGCTACACCGCCGCGCTGCCGGATTTTGTAGCTGTGGCCAAGGGGTTCGGCTGGGGCGCGCGCCGTGTCAGTGACCCTGCCGAGCTCAATGCGGCGATCGCGGAATGTCTGGCCAGCGACGGCCCCTTCTTCCTGGATGTAGCGGTCGCGCCGCAGGAAAACTGTTTTCCGATGATGGCGGCCGGCAGCGGCCACCACGAAATCATGCTGAACAAGACGACGCTGTACCGGGCCGGTGTGACGACGGTCGATCAGGCTCGGACTTGAATTAGGCGGCGAGCGGCCGGTCCAACGCTTGTCGGCGCCTTACGGCGCAAATACCGGATTACAGGAGTTGGCAATGCGGCAAGTTTCCCTGGAAGACAAATACCTGTCGGATCACGACCGGGTTTACCTCACTGGCATCCAGGCTCTGGTGCGTTTGGCGTTGGTCCAGCGCCGGCGCGATGCCACCAATGGTCTCAACACTGCGGGCTTCATCTCAGGCTATCGCGGCTCGCCGCTGGGCGGCCTTGACGAGGCTTTGTGGAAAGCAAAGAAACACCTCGAAGCGCACCATATCAAATTCCAGCCCGGCATCAACGAAGAGTTGGCAGCCACCGCTGTGTGGGGTTCGCAGCAGGTAGAGATGCTGGGTGAATCGAAATACGACGGCGTGTTTGCTATGTGGTATGGCAAAGGACCAGGGGTAGACCGCTGCGGCGACGTGTTCAAGCACATGAATTTCGCCGGCACTTCGAAGCATGGCGGCGTGCTGCTGGTTGCGGGCGACGATCACGGCGCTTATTCGTCTTCCTTGCCGCATCAGAGCGATCATCTGTTTGCCGCCTCCATGATACCGGTGCTCTATCCCTGTAACGTGCAGGAGTACGTCGAACTTGGGCTGCATGGCTGGGCCATGTCGCGCTTTTCCGGGTGTGCAGTCGGATTCAAGGCGCTGTCCGATACCGTGGAATCATCGGCATCCATCGAAGCCGATCCCTTCCACGTCAAGACGCTGGTGCCGACGGATTTCGCGATGCCGGAAGAGGGGCTGAACTACCGGCTGTCCAATGAACCACTTGGACTGCAGGCGCGCAAGCAGGAAGCACTGCTGCAGGATTACAAGATCTACGCGGCAATGGCGTACGCGCGCCTGAACAAGATAAACCGCACCACGATAGATTCTCCGCAGGCAAGGCTCGGCATCATCGCTTCGGGAAAATCCTACATGGACGTGCTGGAAGCGCTTGAAGAACTCGGCATCACCGAGGAGAAGGCAGCGCAAATCGGCATCCGCGTGTTCAAGGTTTCCATGCCTTGGCCGCTGGAACCGGACGGCGTGCGGGAATTCTCCAAAGGCCTGGATGAAATTCTGGTTGTAGAAGAAAAGCGCCAGGTCGTCGAGTATCAGCTCAAAGAGCATCTTTACAATTGGCATCCAGACGTGCGTCCGCGCGTAATCGGCAAATTCGACGATCAGGGCGAATGGGTGCATCCCCGAGGCGAATGGTTGTTGCCCGCCAAGGCCGATTTTTCGATCGCGCAGATCGCG
>DATMZQ010000110.1:0-5395 GCA_035573615.1 Burkholderiales bacterium
TAATGTTTGTTGCATTGTCCTCGTACATGACCATCGCGATTTCGAGTTCATGCGCAGTGCCGGCGGCGCGCAGGATTTCAAAGCTGCCCAGGTGTGCGCCCAGCAGCAGGCATCCCTGTCCGCCGTCCAGCGTCTGCTGCAAGATGTCCGCGCCATGGACCTCGATGTCATATAACTCATAGCGATTGTTGAGCAAGAAAAAGCGATCGAGTGCGACCGTGGCGAACGTCAGATAATGGCGGAAAAGGTCGCCGAAGCCAGGCGGGCGTTCTAGCACGCGAGACAGGTAGTCGCGGGAGGCGCGCCGGGATCTGACCGAGAACAATAAAAAATAGAGACACACCGGATAGAGCAGGAGGCGCGCCAGGTTTCTGCCGAGAAAGAATGCAATGACGACAGCCAGTCGCAAACCCAACATATTGCCGCGCTCGCGCTGCTGAAGCCACGCTGGTTTCACTGTCGGAACTCCAAACTTGGCAAAAGCCAGGGCACAGGGCGGCGCCCGGTATCGCGCAAAGGCGCGGGCAATGCGAATGGCTGGCAGGTCATGCCGTCATGGTAATGGATCTGGTGCTCGGGGCGCTTTGCCTGCGCTTAATTCGCCATGGCCCACAGGCGGATTTTTCTGGCCAGCAGAACAGGCAGGCGCATCACGAATCCGGCTGCAAGGCGCAGGTGCATTCCTGAAAGCAGCAAATTATCGCGCACGTACTTGAAATGGGACACCCCACCCTCTTCAGGGCGAAAGTAACGCACCGGTGCAGGCAGGTTGATGGGCCGCACTCCGCGCCATACCAGCCGCACCGCAGCTTCCACATCGAAATCGAAGCGCCGCATCCAGCGACTTGATTCCATAACTTCCAACAAAGGCTGTGCGGGGTACACGCGCAGTCCGAACAGGGAGTCGCCGATTCCTTCCCACAGCGTTTCCAAATTCGTACACCAGTTGGAGATCTGCCTGCCCATGACCCGGATGCGCGGGGCGGTGTCATCGAATACCGGTTTACCCAAGATAAGCGCGTCCGGATGTTCCATGGAGGCTCTCATGAAGCCGGGAATCTGGTCTGCCTGGTGCTGGCCGTCGGCATCCATGGCCAATACATGCGTGTAACCCTCCGCGACGGCGATGTTCAACGCATGCAGGATCGCAGCACCTTTGCCGCGATTCTCCGGCAGCACGAACAATCTCAGGCCCGCATCCAATGCTGCCATGTTCTGCAGTCCCTGTGCGGTCCCGTCCCTGCTGCCGTCCACTACGACCCACACGGGATCCCAGAATTGGCGGGCGTTGCGCGTGGTTTCATAAACCTTGGCGCCAGTATTGTAGCTGGGCATCAGCACCAGATGAGTCTTGGAGTGGGCAGGCATGGCAATGTGGACTATGTCTTCAGCATGCAGTTCCGTTTACCCGCAAGGGGCCGGCATCACCGGCTGCCTGTTCTGCGGAAGGAAGGCATAGCGGACGCCTGTAGTTCATGGCGATAGTACTGTTCCAGATTTGTCACAAATGTCCTGACATCGCCCTCAACCGTAGTCCGTTTGCCAAGGCGTGCCCGGTAAATGAGCGGGAACGCCGGCTTTTTCAGCGGCGGCCAACCCTTGTTCAGGAAGTCGCTTTGGGTCTCAATGAATATGGTTTGGATTTCGGCACGGGATTTTTTCGCCATGAGCGCGAAGCCGCCCCTGAAATGGTTTATGTAAGGCTCGCGCGTGCGGGTACCCTCCGGGAACACCAGCAGCTGATGGCCAGCGCGCAGTTCCTGCGTCGATCGCCGCACCAGGCTCACGGGCGAGTCGTTTCTGATGTAGCCGGACAGTCTTGCACCCCCGCCCAGAAAAAAGCTGTCCCAGATATCTGCTTTCATGATGCAGGCGATCTGCGGGAGCCGCGAGATAATCAGCACGGCATCCAGCAGGCAGGGATGGTTTGGGGCAATGATAATGGAATGTTGGCCGCGCAACGAATCGAGCGCAGCAAGGTCGATTTTAACCAGGCCGCTTGCCTGGAGCAGCGCCAGGAATGCGCGAAAATGCAGTCCGGTCAAGCGCCGTCCAAGCCGGCAACCAAACCTTCGGGGCAGCAACGGGTGCAAGGCGCCACTGAGCAGCGAGGTCAATGCGCATCCGACCCCGAAGTATAGGTAGCCAAGATAGAAAACGAGGTATTCATAGCCCGTCCGCGCAATACCAGCCAGCCGGTTCTGCTTGACCTCGGGTTCCGTGTCCAGGGCCATCAGGGCAGAGTCGCTCCGGACGGCCCCCAGCGATGGCTTTTTTGTGTTGGCTGGCGGGGTCATTCGTCGGCCTCAACCATGTCCTGCGATTGCCCAAATACCCACGAAACCGCAATCCCTCCCGCAAATGATTCTTTTTGGCGCACGAGCGGACTATTTTCGAAGGTGGCTCCGGATAGCGTGTCGGCCCGCACGAAACCGCCGACCCAATAAGAATGAAAACGCTTGCTTAGCGTCGCGATGAACTGAAAGCCGCCATAACCGCCGCTCGCCTCGAAGGCGGGCCGCTCGGCAGTCACGTCCTGCGGGGAAACGCCGTAGAAATAATTGTGATAACGCTTGTTGCCGTACAAAGGACCGGCAGCAAAACCCAGGTCCCAGCCCGGACCGGGAAAGCGGTTGTAGACGTCAAGGTTGATTTGCGGCTCGAACACCCAGCCCTGGTCCGTCACATGCTTCAAGTCCGTGGCCAAAACGGCGCGCAGCGGAAAACGCAGCTTCAGGTGCATGTCCTCGGACCGCATCAGGCTGACCGACAGACTGGGCCCGATCTGAAGCGTTGGATCGAGGTTCGACATACCCTGACGAGCGGAGTTTTCACGGCTGTCCACCGGAATGGATCCATTCACGCTCAAATCCAGTTCCAGCCGGTCGCCATGGTAGAACTCGCCACGAACGCTTTCACGGTCGCTTTTTAAAAATTCGCCGCGATAGACCAGATAAGGAATGGGCAGTACCAGCGTGTGCCGCTCGTCCGACCCGCGGTAATCCGGGAAGTCCAGGACCGTGACCCCGACTCCCGCCTCCCATAGCGGCCTCTCTGCGCTGTATGCCCCCGGAATGGTTCCAGCGCCAACGGCAATCACGGTTACGGCAGCCTGCAACGACAGCGCCGGAAAGCGAGCGGCGGCGGACTTCGCTCGCATCAGGATTGCGGCATTCCCGCCAGTCGTTCGCGCAACAGGCGCCGGCGGTTTCGCCAGCCCGCGAAGCTGCGCAGCGGATGCGCCAGATTCAGACAATAATAGAGAGCCTTGAAGGCTCGCAGCCGCCAGTGGATCGGCGTACCGCGAAAAAGATCCCCCGCCAGCAGGGACAGCACGGCCGCCTGCATGCCTAATGCATTGCTTGGTGCCATGAACAGTTGCCGAATGGTCGGATTCGTCATCCGATAGATGAACCAAGTGAAGCTTTTCACACCGCTGCGGACCGCGCGATCGAATTGCCGCAGCTTGGCATGCGCGCGCGCCGGATCCCGCAGACATGCATCCACGGCTTCCGCCCCGGCATAGGCGCTCTGCATGGCCAGCATGACGCCGGAGGAAAATACCGGGTCAACAAAGGTGAAGGCGTCCCCAACCAGGATGTAGCGATCACCGTACATGCGCGAAGCACTGTATGAGTAATTGCCCGTCGCGGTGACTTCATGCGTGAGCTTGGCGTCGCGCAGGCGCTGCGCCAATTTGGGGACCATCGCCACGGTATCCATGAAAAAGCTGGTCGGACTGGTCTTCCTGGACTTCATATAATACGGCCAGCATACTGCGCCAACGCTGGTGGTACCGTCCAGCAGAGGGATGAACCAAAACCAGCCATGTTCGAACCAGAACATGCTGATGTTGCCCGCGGCCTTGCCCGGCAGGCGTTGGGCACCAGTGAAATGTCCGTACATCGCCGCGCTGTTGTGCAACCGGTTGCGCTTTTTGATTCCGAACCGGTTGGCCAGAAAAGTATCGCGTCCCGACGCATCCACAAAAAACCGGGCACGCCAGGCCTGCGTACCTTCGCTGGTGCTCGCCTCGATATGAATATTTTCCTTCGGCAGGAACTGCACATTGGTGACCTTGCATGCTTCAAAAGCATGCGCGCCTTTGCGCACGGCAGTGCGGAACAGGATCTCGTCGAACTGGGAGCGCCTGACCTCAAAGGAAGACGGGTAAGTCGCGTCCAGCGCGTCGCTGAAATCGAATGTGACCGGATCGGGATGTTTGGGGGAATTGAATTCGGCGCCGAACTTGGGCATGCCGATGCGTTCTACTTCGTCTCGAATGCCGAGATGTTCGAACAGCGGCATGTTCAGCGGCAACAGCGATTCGCCGATGTGGAAGCGCGGATGTCGATCTTTCTCCGCGATGACTACGTTCCAGCCCCGTTCGGCAAGCAGCGCGGCGATGGTCGAGCCGCCCGGCCCGCCGCCGAGCACGAAGACATCGCATGGGGCAACCGCTTCCGATGTGCCCATGGGGCTTGAGTTTGCTGGCATGAACGGATTCTACTATGGCGGATAAGTTTGGCTGCCGTTCGCCTGCGCAGTTCGCCGGCCGCCCGATCCTGGCAAGCCGCTTGCGGTGGAAGCTAGTCCGGTTGCGCTGACACTTCCGTTGGGCACGGCATCGATTGCATGCGATCATCCGTTTGCCGGTGCTGCGACGCCAGACGAACGTACGATAGCCGCAAATGCCGGGAACCATCAGAATATAGGGGGAGGCATTGAAAACCGCGTTGGTCACCGGCGGCAGCGGGGCAATCGGAGCATCGATTTGCCGCGCGCTGGCTGCACAAGGGCTGAAAGTGCTTGTGCACGCAAACCACAGGCTGGAAGAGGCGCGGCAACTTGCAGTCCAGTTGCATGCAGGCGGTGCAGAAGCGAAGGCGGTTTGTTTCGACGTAACCGATCGCGACGCAACCGCCCGGGTGCTTGCCGAACTGACCGCGCGGGGTCCCATTCAGGTCCTCGTCAACAACGCCGGCGTTCACGACGACGCGCCTCTGGCTGGAATGAGTGGCGCGCAATGGGATCACGTGATCGACGTATCGCTGAATGGTTTTTACAACGTCACCCATCCGCTCCTGCTGCCGATGATCGGTACACGTTGGGGGCGAATTATCAATGTTTCATCGGTGGCCGGCGTGATCGGTAATCGAGGCCAGGTCAACTATGCGGCGGCAAAGGCAGGCCTGCATGGCGCGACGATGTCGCTCGCGCTGGAACTGGCGTCGCGCGGCATCACGGTGAATGCGATTGCACCCGGCGTAATCGCGTCGCCGGCAACGCAGCAGGCTTTTCCCAAGGACAGCATCGAAGCGCTGGTGCCGATGAAACGCGCTGGCACCACCGAAGAAGTGGCGGCACTTGTTGCTTTCCTTGCCTCGGAACAAGC
>DATMZQ010000111.1:0-22336 GCA_035573615.1 Burkholderiales bacterium
GCATATCGTGATCCGCCGTAAATACGCCGCCGTAGCCCACGGTATCGCCCGGTTTGAGTTTTTGAATTGCAATGACTTCGCTTTTTAAAGTCATCACTGGTTGCAGTCCGAGTTTTTCTGCGCTGATATCGTGAAGAGGACTGGCGCCATAGAGCATCAGCCCCGGGCGCACCCAATTTCCATGCGCTTCCGGGAAACGTAGCAGAGCCGCCGAGTTCGCCAGTGAACGTTCGTAATCCGGGCGGGCAACGCATGAATTGAATTCGCGCATTTGCGTTTGGATACCGCCCGGTCCTTCCGCGTCGGCAAAATGCGTCGTCAGTACGATTCGGGAAATACACGGCAACGATTTTGTTTGCTCGATCACTTCGCCCGCCTTCGTTACCGGGAACCCAAGGCGGTTCATGCCGGTATTGAACTTGAGGAATACATCCAGCTTATCCTTTGCCGGCATGGCTTGTAGCATGTGCAGTTGTTCGCGTGCATGCACCATGATGGTTAATTTGTGATGTACCGCTACAGGTAATTCCTCCTCCGTAAAGCAGCCTTCCAGCAGCAAAATACGCTGCCGGTACCCCGCTTCGCGCAAGCGAACCGCATCGTCAAGTTCCAGCAGCGCGAACCCATCAGCGTCTCCCAGCGCCTTGGCCACCCTCAGCAGTCCGTGACCGTACGCGTTCGCCTTGATTACGGCCATTGTTGAAGCGCCCGCAGCAAGCCGGCGGGCAACGGCGAGATTGTGTTTCAGTGCGGCAAGGTCAAAAGTAGCCTGAATCGGGCGGGCCATGTATGGTCTGTATTCCGGCGATGGGAATATTTATTGAAAATGCTGTGTCGTCATTCTATGCGCTCGGCCACAAGATCAGGCAGTTCGATTACGCGATTGCACGATGAGGGAACATTATTGTGGTATAAAGCGCCCGGCTGATGATGCAATGATCGCTAACGAAAAGACCCCGGATTCACCGCTGCCGCCCGCTCCGATACCATGAAACGGGGGTTCTACACTATCCTGGCCGCGCAGTTTTTTTCCGCGCTTGCCGATAATGCGCTGCTCTTCGCCGCAATTGCACTGCTGGCGAGCTTGCATGCACAAGCATGGCAGACTCCGGTTCTGCAGCAGTTCTTCGTTTTTGCCTATATCGTGCTGGCACCTTTTGTGGGTCCGTTCGCGGATTCTTTGCCGAAGGGTCGCGTCATGTTCGTTGCCAACGCGGTCAAGTTGCTGGGCTGCGTTGCCATGCTGATGGGCACGCATCCTTTGCTCGCTTACGGACTCGTGGGCGTCGGTGCGGCCATGTATTCTCCGGCGAAGTACGGCATCCTGACCGAATACCTGCCCCATCAGAAACTGGTTCTCGCCAACGGCTGGATGGAAGGACTGACGGTGGCCGCTATCATTCTCGGATCCATTCTGGGCGGCATCATGGTCAGCGCTCGATTCGCCGGATACATTTTCTCACGCATCGATTTCCCGCTTGTCGAAACCGGCATTGACACTCCGCCGGAACTCGCGATCACGGTAATTCTGATGTTGTACTTTAGTGCTGCCGTAATCAATCTTTACATTCCCAAGCTGGCCATCGACCACAAACTGCAAAAGCGTAATCCCGTGTTCATCATGCAGGATTTCTGGCACAGCTTCCGGTTGCTCTGGCGCGATCCGCTTGGTCAGGTATCGCTCGCCGTGACGACGCTTTTCTGGGGAGCTGGAGCGACCCTGCGGCTGATCGTGCTGACATGGGCATCAATGGCACTGAAGTTCAGTTTGGAGAAGGCAACTCAACTGACCGCTGTGGTTGCGTTTGGCATCGCCCTGGGGTCTGTGCTGGCGGCCAAATATGTTTCCCTGAAACGCGCCGTACGCGTATTGCCGGTCGGCATCGCAATGGGAGTGCTGGTTATGACCATGGTGTTCGTGAATGACTGGCGCATCGCAATCGTGTTGCTGGTGCTTATCGGAGCAATGGGCGGTTACTTCGTGGTTCCGATGAACGCTCTGTTGCAGCATCGCGGCCACTTGCTCATGGGGGCAGGTCATTCTATCGCCGTACAGAATTTCAATGAAAATTTATCTATCCTGGTTTTGTTGGGCGTGTACGCGCTTATGATCAAAGTCGATGTGTCGATCCGGGGCATTATCATTACGTTCGGATTGTTCATTGCGGTCGCCATGGGATACCTTACCCGCAAGCACTGGCACGATCAGGACAGCAAATGAATCCCGGCAGTCCGCTATAGCATCACGGGCCGATCGGAAAGTTCATTGTGCCCCGGACGCGGGTCCGGAAACTGCGACTCCAGCAACGCGGAAACGCGCTCGATTCCTGTCAGAACGCCCTGCTCAAAATGGCCCTGGCGAAATGCTGCTTCCATTTCACGACAGACCGTCTCCCAGCCTTGGGTTCCGACCCGCGCATGAATGCCGCGATCGGCAATAATTTCGACATCGCGATCCGCCAACAATAAATAAATCAGCACGCCGTTGTTGTGCTCCGTATCCCAGACGCCCAGGTCTGCAAACACCTGCAGCGCTCGCTGTGCAGCCGAAATGCCCCGAACAAGCGCCGCGGTGTCCAATGCATGCTCGACAGCAAAACGAATCTGACCGCCATGCTTCGTTTCGGATTCCGCAATCGCGCCCTGGATACGGTTCAGCGCGGCTGGTGAAAACGACCGCCGCACTATCCATGCTGGCGACATCCAATGGCGAAGCAGGCGGGACATGTTCATATCACCAACGTCCCGAAGCCCCGCCGCCGCCAAATCCTCCACCGCCACCGCTGAACCCGCCGCCGCCACCAAAGCCGCCTCCGCCAAAGCCGCCGCCGCCAAAACCGCCACCGCCATATCGTCCCGGGATTGATGCGCCGGCCGACAAAGTGACAAGAAATGCGACGGCGCCCACGACAATCGCGATGATCAGTGGCGCCACAATTAACCAAGCCAGGAATCCAATTCCTCCGCCAACGATCAGCGCCGCGGGAAGCCGCCCTAACAGGTGTCGCAACAGGCCGCCGAAGGCGAGCGTGGCCACCAGGAACAACACGAAGTAGGATTCGAGCGAGCGCAGATCGCCGCTGCCGCGGTCTGATACTTTTACGTCGGGAAGTGGTTCCCCGTCGATAACTTTGATCAGCCGGTCTATCCCCGCATTGATGCCTTCGTAGAAATTTCCCTCTCGGAAACCGGGGATGAAAACTTCATCGATCAAGCGTCGCGCCACCGCATCCGGAATGACACCCTCGAGTCCATAACCGACCTCAAGGCGCATGACGCGGTCCGATTTTGCCACTACGATCACTATGCCGTCGCTGATCCCTTTACGGCCGATCTTCCAGGCGTCTGCAACGCGGATGCTGTATGACTCGATTGGCTCCGGAAAGGTGGTAGCGGTGATCAGCACAACGATCTGGCTACCCTTGTGTTGCTCGAAGTCCTGCAATTTGCTCTCTAATGCGCGCTTCTGCTCCGCAGTCAGCGTACCCGTTTCATCCACAACACGACCGGTCAGCGCAGGGATGGGCCGGTCGTCAGCCAAGCAAATCAGGCTGAACAAGAACGGTACGGCGAAAATCGCCGCTCGGACAAGCATGGACATTGTGACTACTTCTTTGGCTCGGGTTTCGAGAAATCGACCGTGGGTGGCTTGGATATCGCCTGCTCGTTTTCGACCGTAAAGGAAGGCTTGGGCTTATAGCCGAACACCATTGCAGTGAGGTTGCTTGGAAAGGACCGGACGGTAATGTTGTATTCCTGCACGGCACGTATGTAGCGCTGGCGGGCCACCGTGATACGGTTTTCGGTGCCCTCCAGTTGCGCCTGGAGATCACGGAAATTAGCATCGGACTTCAGTTGCGGATAATTTTCAGCGACGACCAGCAAGCGTGACAGGGCCGATGTCATCTCCCCTTGCGCCGCTACAAATTTGGAAAATGCGGCTGGGTCATTTACCAGTTCCGGCGTGGCCTGGATACCGCCCACCTTCGCGCGCGCATTTGTCACGCCAAGAAGAACGTCTTTCTCCTGCGCGGCAAAACCCTTGACCGTATTCACCAGGTTGGGCACAAGATCGGCGCGCCGCTGATACTGATTAAGCACTTCGCCCCAAGCCGCCCTGATGCCTTCATCTTGAGACTGCAAGGTGTTGTAACCACATCCGTTCAGCCCGAAGGTCACTGCAACAAGCAGCCACAGCACGACGATGCGATTCATTAAACTCTCTCCCCGAAAAAAGAATGGCAAGACTAAGGTGAGGCCAGGCGCTGTTGCTTCAATGCCGCCATGGTATCCACAGCAAAACAGAGGTCTTCCCAGGACTTTGCCTTATCGACCAGATTGCGCAACAGGTATGCCGGGTGATAAGTCACGATCAACGGCGTGCCATGATAGTCGTGAACCCTTCCGCGCAGGCTTGCGAGCGTTGCGTCAATGCCCAAAAGGTTCTGCGCGGCCACCCTGCCGAGTGCGATGACCAGACGCGGGCGGATCAGTTCGAACTGACGGCGCAGATAAGCGTCGCAAGCCTGGGCTTCCACGGGCTCTGGCGTACGATTGCCCGGTGGCCGGCATTTCACGATGTTCGCGATGTACACGTTCTTGCCACGCTGCAATGCTATCGAGGCGAGCATGTTATCGAGGAGCCTGCCAGCCTGGCCAACGAACGGTTCGCCGCGCTCATCCTCCTCGGCGCCCGGAGCTTCTCCCACGAGCAGCCACTCTGCTTTTGTGTCGCCCACGCCGAGCACGGCTTGCTTGCGTCCCTTGTGAAGCGCGCATGCGGTACAGGCAGATGCGGAAATCTTGAGCTGCGCCCAATCCATTTCCAGAATTTTCGCCACTCGATCGGGACCCGCCCCTGCGCGACGAGCATCATGGCCGCTGACTGGAGTAATTGGCACATCCACATGTGAGTCAGATGGTTTGCGGCGCACCCATAGCGGCGACAGCCCGAGTTCCGCGATGATGAAGTCGCGTCGGCTCAAGTTATGGAGCTCACAGGGATATACCCATCAGGATCGCGTCCTCACGGCCGCGGCCGGCTGGATAATAACCGCGCCGAACCGTGATATCACGGAAACCAAATCCGATATAAAGCTGGCGCGCAGCGCTGTTGGAAGGACGAACTTCCAGAAACAATTGTGCCGCATCGCTGGCACGCGCAATATTTATGAAATGCTGGAGGAGCATGCGGCCATAGCCGCGGCGTTGCCACGCCGTTGCTACACTGAGATTTAGCAGGTGCGCTTCCCGCACACCGATCATCAGTACGCCGTAGCCGGCCAGTGTCCGATTGCATTCGACAATCCAGCAACTGTATCCAGCAGTCAGCGAATCGCTGAAGTTCCCACGCGTCCACGGGTGCGAATAAAGCGCGGGTTCCAGGTCCATTACCCGGTCGAGATCCGTAGCCAGCATTGGACGGAATTCAGGCAGATTGTCGAGTTGCGCGCTCATCGCTGTTCATGCATTTTAAGCGCGACCTTGTCACGCACATAGAGGGGAAGTGCCTGTTCGGCAGGCACGCCTCCACCCGCAGCCAGCACCGGCATGGCCAGTCGCGCGATCGATCGCGCATGCGGATGCAGCTTTGCTTCGACACGCACAAGCTGTCCGCCATAGCGCTTTGCCAGCGCGTCGCCGTAAACGGCGAATCCATTGCCACATCCAAGCCAGCCATCGCCTTCCAGCACAGGTGCCGAGGAGGCAGGGCCCACAGCGGGACACGTCATTTCCGTCCAGCCTTTGTCATCATCACGCCGGTACGACGCATGATAGATCTCACCCATGCGGGCATCCAGGCACGCCAGCACCCGCGTACCGCCCGCTTCCTGGGCCAAGGCAGCCAAC
This sequence comes from Burkholderiales bacterium, assembly GCA_035573615.1. Classification (GTDB taxonomy): domain Bacteria; phylum Pseudomonadota; class Gammaproteobacteria; order Burkholderiales; family JACQAP01; genus JACQAP01. The sequence continues at coordinate 5,851 of DATMZQ010000111.1, forward strand.
GTCCCGACCGGAACCACCGGAAGTTCAGCACCGAACGCAAGTCCCTGCGCGACACCGCACGCGATTCTGATGCCGGTGAAGGAACCCGGCCCGGCACCGAAAGCAATGCCGCCAAGCTGCCCCACCGCCATTCCGGCAGCACGTAACAACTGCTCGATCATCGGCAGTATAAGTTCGGAATGCCGTTGGACGGCGTGCGTCTCGAGATAAGTGAGTTCTCCGTCGCGCATCAGCGCGACCGAACAATATTCCGTTGAAGTATCGAGAGCGAGAAGATTCAATGCTGGTCCGCTGGTCTCGGGACGCAATGATGCTTGTGTGACAACTGATTTTAGCTGAAGCGAGAACGCCGCGTTTAGTTGGTTATAATTGGAAGAGCATCGTGGCCGGTCCACAACGGCCGGTACCGCAACAATGATCAGGGTTGCACCGGCTTCGCCAGTCATCACACAAAACAATAATGTGCACATCCCGAGGACTTTCATGACCCGTTTTGCGCCGGCTCGGTGCAATGCTCGTTTGTTTTCGTCCTCGTGTTTGGCAATAACCCGATGGCATCCTAAGACACGCCTTTTCACATATCGACGTGATGGCCTTTCTATCCTGGGACGGTAGCAGGCCCCCGATGCAATGAACCAGCGTGGACTTGGGTTACGGATTTCAAAACTCATGGAGCCCGCTTGGCAGGCGCAAGGACAAAGTGTGACGGGAACGATATCGGGCTCATTTTGGAGTTAAACATTCTTCATTTTGGGGTTCATTGACATGGAACTATCTGTAAAGGGTCGCCGCGTGCTGATTACAGCCGGGGCTGGCGGCATTGGCCGGGCGATGACCGACGTGTTCCACGCTGCAGGCGCCCGCGTGCATATCTGTGACGTGGTTCAGGCGTCCATCGCGGAAACCCAACGGGCCTTTCCGGGCGTGTCCGGGACACTGGCCGATGTATCAAGGCTCAAGGACGTAGATCAACTTTTTGGAGAAGTTAGACAGCACCTCGGTGGACTGGATTGCCTGATCAATAACGCCGGGATTGCCGGGCCAACCGGAAAAGTGGAAGACATCCCGGTCGAGGAATGGGAGCGGTGCATAAACGTGGACATGAACGGCATGTTTTACTGCACTCGCCTCGCCATGCCATTGCTGAAGGCGGCTGGTGGTGGCTCCATCATCAATTTGTCTTCGGCCGCGGGGCGCCTAGCGTTTCCTTTCCGGACACCGTATTCCGCCGCTAAATGGGGTGTCGTTGGCTACACCAAAAGCCTGTCCATGGAAGTCGGGCCTGACAACATCCGGGTCAATGCCATCCAGCCCGGAGTGGTCGAGGGCGAGCGCATCAATCGTGTGATCGAAGCAAAGGCCAAGGCTCTTGGGATCAGCTTCGAGGAACAGAAGAAGATTTCCCTCGAACGCGTGTCCATGCATCGCATGGTCAGCCCCTACGACATCGCCAACATGGCGCTGTATCTTGCCAGTGATGCTGGCCGGAACATCACCGGCCAGGCGATTTCAGTCTGCGCCGGCGTGGAAATGCTGGGATAACAATAATCGACGACGAGAACAACATGGAAAAAGTAGCGATCATTGGTTGCGGTCTCATCGGCCGCGCGTGGGCGATGGTGTTCGCGCGCGCGGGCCATTCCGTCAAACTTTACGACGCCGCTCCCGGCTCTGCGCAACAAGCGCTCTTGCTAATTCGGCAAGGACTGGAGCAATTGCACCAGTTCGGCCTTATCGCGGAATCGGCAGACATCGTGCTCAGCCGCATGAGCACGGTCACCACACTGGCGGACGCAGTGAGCGATGCGGATTATGTGCAGGAGAACACCGCTGAAAAACTGGATGTGAAACGCGAGGTGTATCGGCAAATGGACGCAGCGGCACCGGCCCATTGCATTCTCGCCAGCTCAACTTCGACGATTCAGACATCGCGCTTCAGCGAAAGCATCAAGGGCCGCCATCGTTGCATCGTGGCGCACCCGGTAAATCCGCCGCACATTGTGCCGGTCGTGGAAATTTCGCCCGCCCCGTGGACGAGCGCGGAAGTCGTGGCAAAGACTCGCGCGCTGCACGAGAAAGTCGGCCAAGTCGCCATCACCGTCAAGAAAGAAGTCGAAGGTTTCATACTGAACCGCTTGCAAGCCGCTTTGCTGCTGGAAGCGTGGCGGCTGGTAAAGGAAGATTACGTTTCGGTGGAAGACTTGGACAAATGCATCAAGGACGGTTTGGGGTTGCGCTGGTCATTCATGGGCCCATTCGAGACCATCGACCTCAATGCGCCCGGGGGCGTACCTGACTATGCCAAACGCTATGGCCCGGTGCTGCACGGCATGATGAGCAACACGAAGAACGAGCAATGGGATGAAGCGCTGATCGCCAAAGTCGACGGTGAGCGCCGCAAAATCATGCGGCAGGACAGACATGCCGAACGTGAGGCCTGGCGCGACCGCCGGCTGATGGCCTTGATTGCGCACAAACGCGAGGCGGCCAAGAAAATAGGAAACTGAACCGGGTTACGGGAGAACGAACGTGGCAAACAAAGTCATCATCACTTGTGCCGTGACTGGCGCAATTCATACACCTTCCATGTCGCCGCACTTGCCCATCACGCCAGATGAAATTGCCCAGGCGGCCATTGGCGCCGCAAAAGCCGGCGCAGCAGTGGTGCACTTGCATGCGCGAGAACCCAAGGACGGACGTCCGACGCAGGATCCGAAGATGTTCCTGCAGTTCCTGCCAAAAATCAAAGCTGCTTCAGACGTGGTGATCAATCTCACTACGGGCGGCGCGCCGACGATGAGCATTGAAGACCGGCTGCAACCCGCATTGCAACTGAAACCGGAAGTCGCTTCCCTGAACATGGGGTCCATGAACTTTGGACTGTACGAAATGATCCCACGCGTCACGCAATGGAAGTACGAATGGGAAAAACCGTACCTTGCGGGCTCGGATGACCGGATTTTTAGAAACACGTTCAAGGACATCGCCCATATTCTGCAATCGTGCAGCAACAATGACACCCGCTTCGAGATCGAGTGTTACGACATTGGGCACCTTTATACGGCAGCCCATTTCCTTGATCGCGGGCTGGTCAAGCCTCCCCTCTTCATCCAATCTGTATTCGGAATTCGCGGCGGAATCGGGCCGCACCCGGAGGATGTTCTGCATATGAGGCGCACCGCTGACCGGTTGTTCGGCGATCAGTATCAGTGGTCGGTACTCGGCGGCGGAAGAAACCAGATGTACATCGCAACTCAATCGGCAGTTATGGGCGGTAACGTCCGGGTTGGTCTGGAGGACAGTCTGTGGATCGGCAAAGGACAGCTGGCGAAGGCCAATGCTGACCAGGTCTCTAAGATACGACGTATCCTGGAGGAACTCGGCCTGGAAGTAGCAACCCCCGAAGATGCGCGGAACATTCTCAAGCTAAAAGGCAAGAACAACGTTAACTTCTAAAGGCGTTCAGGTTCGGCGCTTCGGGTGAAAAACAATCACCCCGCGCCCTCTACACAGATGTATACAATTCGGCCTTACCAATTCATCGACACCATGCCAGCGTTTGATGCTATGGGGAGCGGATTGTGGCCGACCAGGTGATGCGGCAACGCCTTGCTGCGCTACTTGCCGCTGACGTGGCGGGTTATTCGCGCCTCATGGCTACCGATGAGCGCGCGACGGTGGAGGCGCTGGACGCAGGGCGCGCGATATTCCGTAGACTGATAGAGGCCAATCAGGGCCGCGTAATCGACATGGCCGGTGACTCGGTACTGTCCATTTTTGAAACGGCGGGTGGCGCGGTCAGCGCGGCGTTGTCCATTCAGAAAGAACTGTCATCGGCATCCTGCTCGCTACCGGAAGACCGCAAGATGCGCTTTCGTATCGGTGTGCATCTGGGTGATGTCATCGAAAAAGCCGACGGCACCATCTATGGCGACGGGGTAAACATCGCCGCGCGGCTTGAAGCGCTTGCGGACCCGGGCGGCATAACGGTCTCGGATGCCGTCCAGGTCGCACAGCGCAACCGGCAACCGGTGGTGTTTGAAGACCTGGGGGAACACGACGTCAAAAACATCGCGCATCCTGTACGCGCATTCCGGGTGCGCAGCATCGGGGATGCACCCGAAGCAGGGCCGACATCGCCACGATTTGCGCTGCCGGACAAACCGTCGATTGCGGTGCTGCCGTTCGACAACATGTCGGGCGATCCGGAACAGGAGTTCTTCGCGGATGGCGTTGTAGAAGCAATCACGGCAACGCTATCACGTATTCGTTCCTTTTTCGTCATCGCTCGCAATTCGGCGTTCGTCTACAAAGGCAAGGCAATCGACGTGCAACACGTCGGTCGGGAACTGGGTGTGCGCTACGTCCTGGAAGGCAGCGTGCAAAAATCCGGCACTCGCGTGCGCATAACGGTGCAATTGATCGATACCTCAACCGGCGCGCATGTCTGGGCCGACCGCGTGGATGGCACGCTGGAGGACACTTTCGATCTGCAGGACCGGATCACCGAGCGGGTCGCCGGTGCGCTGCAGCCATCCATACGGCTCGCAGAGATAGAACGCGCGCGACGCAAGCGGCCTCAGGAGCTGGGCGCTTACGACTACACCATGCGCGCGATGCCGTACGTGTGGGTACTCGAAAAGGACGCAAGCGCCCAGGCGCTCATTCTGCTTGGAGAAGCGCTTGCGATAGACCCGGAGTACCCCATGGCGCTCTCCCTCGCTGGCTGGTGTCATGCACAGCGCCTGGTTTATAACTGGACCGAAGACATTGATGTGACGCGACGTGAAGCGCTTCGGGGTGCGGAGACAGCTGCTCAACATGGTGGCGACGATCCGCTCGTGCTTGCGGTGCTCGGAGCCGTGCACACGATTCTGCGCAACATGGGGACCGCCCGGATCATGCTGGAACGCGCCGTGGCGCTCGACCCTAACGCCGCATGGGCATGGTCCCGGCTGGGCTGGATCGAAAACTATTCGGACCGTCCGGGTCACGCCATCGAACATTTCGAACGCGCGCTTCGCCTCAGTCCGCTCGATCCCATGAACTTCAACAATTATGTCGGCATCGCTTCAGCCCACGAAATAGCGGAACGCTACGATGAGGCGGTAGCGCAATACCGGCGCGGATTGCAGGAACGGCCCCATGCGCGATGGATCCTGCGCAACCTGGTTTCGTCGCTTGCCGGGGCGGGCCGTATCGAAGAAGCGCGCGAGGAATACCTTCAATTGTGCGAGGAGTATCCGGGTCTCACGGCCGCGAAGTTCCGCAACGCCATGGTTTTTTCGCCGGCCGTTCTGGATCGCATGATTGCCAACCTGAAAAAAGTGGGATTACCCGACTGAACCACAGCGAACGAGCCATGGCTTCTGAAACTGCCCTGCTGGACACGCCATTGCGCGGCCTGCATGTCGAACTCGGCGCAAAAATGGTTGCCTTTGCCGGCTATGCGATGCCGGTGAGCTATTCAACCGGCATCATCGCGGAACATCGGCATTGTCGCGCGGCCGCCGCACTGTTTGACGTCTCGCACATGGGACAGTTGCGGGTGACCGGTGCCGATGCTGCCGGAGCACTGGAATCGCTTATGCCCGCCGATATCGTTGACCTCGGGGTGAACAGACAGCGCTACGGTTTCTTTACTAACGCAAGCGGGGGCATTCTTGACGACCTGATGGTGACGCGCCGCGAGGATGACATATTCATAGTCGTGAACGCGTCATGCAAGTCAGCCGATATCGCACACCTGACCGCGTGCATTGGCCAGCGGTGCAGCGTTGAGGCGCTGCCGCAACTCGCCCTGCTCGCGCTGCAAGGTCCACAGGCGGCCGTTGCGCTATCGCGATTGAATGCCGCGGTTGGAAAACTGGCGTTCATGACCGGCATGCGTGCCAGGCTAAACAGCTCGGACTGCTTCGTCACGCGCTCTGGATATACCGGTGAAGATGGATTTGAGATCTCTGTGGAAGCCCCTGCTGCGCAAACGCTGGCCCGTGTGCTGCTGGCACAGCCGGAGGTCAAACCGGCTGGCTTGGGCGCCCGCGACACGCTGCGCCTCGAGGCCGGCTTGTGCCTGTATGGCCACGACATTGACCAAACGATTACACCGGTCGAAGCAGGCCTGACGTGGGCAGTCGCGAAGGTTCGCCGTGCTGGCGGCGTTCGAGCCGGTGGCTACCCGGGGGCAACAGTGCTCGAGAATCAAATCGCGCGGGGCTGTGCAGTGAAACGGGTGGGATTGACCGGGTCGCAGCGCATACCGGTGCGCGAAGGCGCAATCATCACTGATCTGCAGGGAGGCAAGTTAGGCAAGGTCACCAGCGGTACGCTGTCGCCAAGTTTGAATTACCCAATCGCGATGGGTTATGTCGCGACCGATAAAGCGAACGTCGGCCAGAATTTGTTCTCGGAGGTGCGGGGCAAGATTCAGCCAATGGGCGTGACCACGATGCCTTTTGTGCCGCACCGCTATCATCGCGTGTAGTTCAGGTACGTAGCCAGGAAGCACGTTCCCAGGCCGCCATGCCGGCGGCCCGTAGGCCGAGACATGAGGAGCAGTCGATGACAACCAGGTACACCGCAGAACATGAATGGATCAATCGCGATGACGATGCTGCAGCCACTGTCGGTATCACCCAGCATGCCCAGGACGCGCTTGGGGACATTGTGTTCGTCGATCTTCCCACCGTCGGCACCGCCTACAAGAAAGGCGACGTTGCAGGCGTCATCGAATCGGTGAAGGCGGCTGCGGACCTGTACATGCCGGTCAGCGGCGAAGTTGTCGAGGTCAACGAAGCCTTGCGTAATGATCCCTCCCTGGCCAATAGCGACCCGCACGGCGCAGGCTGGTTTTTCAAAATGCGCGTCAACGACAAGGTCGAATTAGAGCAATTGCTGGATGCGGCAGCGTATGACGCGCTGGTCAAGAGCGTCTGACCTTTCCAGCCATAGCGTAACAAGTTCCTCGTAATGTCCTTCTACCAGCCACTCGACCCGCTCGACACACATTCCGAGTTCGTTGCCCGCCACGTTGGCATCGATCAGGAAGACGAGCGGCATATGCTAGAGACAATCGGCGTGCCTTCCAGAACTGAGCTGATCAAGGCCATTGTCCCGGGCAGCATTGCTCGCAAGAAACCAATGCGGCTGCCGGAGCCTGTGGGTGAGGCGCAGGCGCTGGCGGAATTGAAAACGATTGCTGGCCACAATAGCGTACTGAAGAGTTACATCGGCCAGGGCTATCACGGTACATACACGCCCGGCGTAATCTTGCGCAATGTGCTGGAAAACCCGGCCTGGTACACCGCCTACACCCCGTACCAGGCGGAGATCTCGCAAGGTCGCCTCGAAGCCATGATGATTTTCCAGACCATGGTATGCGACCTGACGGGATTGCCGATTGCGGGTGCGTCGCTTCTCGATGAAGCGACCGCTGCCGCCGAGGCCATGGCGCTCGCCCTGCGCATGACTACAACACGTTCAAAAACTTTCTTCGTAGCGGACGATGTACTGCCGCAAACGCTCGAGGTACTGCATACGCGTGCCAAACCGCTGGGCGTTACGATCGTGACCGGTGCCGCGCGGGATGCCGGCCGCGCCGAAGCGTTTGCCGTGCTCCTGCAATACCCGGGAGTCACCGGCGAAGTGCATGACCTCAAGCCGTTGGTGGATTCCGCTCATCAGCGTGAAGCCTTGGTCATTGTGGCTGCGGACCTGCTTGCAATGACGCTGCTTGTTTCGCCCGGTGATGTGGGAGCCGACATCGCGGTCGGCAATACGCAGCGCTTCGGCATGCCAATGGGCAATGGCGGGCCGCACGCGGCGTATCTGGCCACCAGAGAGGCGTTCAAGCGTTCCTTGCCCGGCCGGCTGGTCGGTGTCAGTGTTGACATGCATGGAGCGCCCGCTTACCGATTGGCATTGCAGACCCGCGAGCAGCATATTCGCCGCGAAAAAGCGACCAGCAATATTTGTACGGCGCAGGTATTGCCGGCTGTGGTCGCAAGCATGTACGCGGTCTATCATGGGCCGGACGGCCTTCGACGCATCGCCAAGCGAGTCGCGAGCTACGCGGCGATTCTGGCTGCCGGTGCAAGGCACCTTGGTTGCGACATTGTGCATTCGACCGGATTCGATACGGTTCAATGCACTACCGGCGCGCGCACCGAAGCTGTGCTGCAAGCCGCGCGCGAGTGCGGCTATAACCTGCGCCGCAGTAGCCCCACCACTATCGGCATAACTTTGGACGAAACCACGACGAGCGAGGACATCCTCGCGCTGTGGCCGGTTCTTGCTCATGCCGGCAACGCCACCCGCTTGGCGCAGGTTTCCAAGCTGAGCGAACTTTGGGCTGAATTGCGTAAAGATGTTGCGCCGCTGTTTCCTGCCTCATTCGCCCGTGCCAGCTCATTCCTGACGCATCCCGTGTTCAACCGTCATCACAATGAAACGGATATGCTGCGTTATTTGCGCAGCCTTGCCGATAAGGACCTCGCACTCGACCGCAGCATGATTCCGTTGGGATCGTGCACGATGAAGCTCAATGCCACGAGTGAAATGATCCCGATGACGTGGCCGGAGTTTGCCAACGTACATCCCTTTGCTCCGCCTGAGCAGCTCGCTGGATACGCGCAGTTGCGTGAGCAGCTCGAAGGCTGGCTAGGCCAAACGACCGGCTACGACGGCGTGAGTCTGCAACCCAACGCCGGCTCGCAAGGCGAGTTCGCTGGATTGCTCATCATCAAGGCATTCCAGGAATCGCGCGGCCAAACCCAGCGCAATGTTTGCCTCATTCCCGAATCGGCCCATGGTACCAACCCGGCCAGCGCACAAATGGCTGGGCTAAGAGTAGTCGTCACGCGTTGTGATGCGCGAGGCAACGTAGACCTCGCAGACCTGCGCGCAAAGTGCGAGCAGTTCAGCGACACGCTGGCGGCGGTGATGATTACCTATCCCTCGACCTACGGGGTGTTCGATCCGCAGATCACGGAAATCTGTGCGTTGGTCCACCAATATGGCGGACGCGTCTATGTGGATGGTGCGAACATGAATGCATTGGTTGGCCTCGCGGCGCCGGGCGAATTCGGTGGCGACGTGAGCCATCTCAATTTGCATAAAACCTTCTGCATCCCCCATGGCGGGGGTGGCCCCGGTGTAGGGCCGGTGTGCGTAGTCTCAGACCTTATCCCCTTTCTGCCCGCACACCGTACGGCGGGGATGGCCGGGAATTCACCCGTCGGCGCCGTATCAGCCGCGCCGTTGGGTAACGCATCCGTCCTGCCGATCAGCTGGATGTACATTCGCATGATGGGGGCACAAGGCCTGCAGACGGCCTCGGAGATCGCTATCCTGTCGGCGAACTATGTCGCCGCACGGCTGGCGCCGTACTACTCAGTCCACTTCAGCGGCAACATCGCCGACATCAAGGGCGGCGGTGTCGCGCACGAATGCATTCTGGATCTGCGACCGTTGAAGGACTCCAGCGGCGTCACGGCGGAAGACGTCGCCAAGCGACTTATCGACTTTGGATTCCACGCGCCCACGTTGAGCTTTCCGGTTGCGGGCACGTTGATGGTGGAGCCGACCGAAAGCGAACCGCTGCGTGAACTCGACCGTTTCTGCGAAGCGATGATTTCGATCCGCGCCGAGATTGGCAGAGTTGAATCCGGCGAGTGGCCGCAGGATGACAATCCGCTAAAGAATGCACCGCACACGGCCGAGGCATTGCTCAAAGCGGAATGGCTGCACCCGTACACGCGCGAACAGGCAGCCTTCCCCGACACTGCGTTGCGCAAATCGAAATATTGGGTTCCGGTAGCTCGCGTCGACAACGTATGGGGAGATCGCAATTTGTTCTGCACCTGTCCCCCGCTGGATGACTACCAACAGTGACATCACCAGATTGGCTGATCTGTCCGCGCAACCGGATTGCGTCGCGGCGGCATTTGCGGATCGGTCAAGTGCCGTAGCAGAATGTCGCCCGGCGCTAGTCGCGCCAGGGCAGGTTCTGCAGTGAGGGATATTCCATGACACAAAACCACAAGATCGCCGTTATCGCGGGAGACGGTATCGGCAAGGAAGTGATGCCGGAGGGCGTTCGTGTGCTGGAGGCTGCGGCACGGAAGTTTGGCATTGCGCTCACCTTTGACCATTTCGACTGGAGCTGCGACAACTACGACAGGCACGGCTGGTGGATGCCGCCGGACTGGCGCTCCAGGATCGAACGCCACGATTGCATTTTCTTTGGCGCGACCGGCTGGCCTGCGAAGGTACCGGATCATAAGTCGCTATGGGATTCGCTCATTTTGTTCCGGCGCGGCTTCGACCAGTACGTGAACCTCCGGCCGGTGCGTCTGATGCCGGGAATCACGTCCCCATTGGCAGGCCGCAAAGTCGGTGACCTGGATTATTATGTGGTGCGCGAAAACACGGAGGGTGAATATTCCGCCGTTGGTGGCCGCCTGTTCGAGGGAACCGAGCGCGAGATGGCAATGCAGCAGTCGATCTTTACGCGCAAGGGCGTCGACCGGATCATGCGGTTTGCGTTTGAGCTGTCGATGAAGCGCGCTCGCAAACTGCTGACGTCGGCGACAAAATCGAACGGCATCTCGATCACCATGCCTTACTGGGACGAACGTTTTGCCGCAATGGCAAAAAATTATCCGCAAGTAACAACCAGCCAGTATCACATCGATGGACTTACGATTCAGATGGTACTGAACCCACAGCGCTTCGACGTTATCGTGGCATCCAACCTGTTCGGGGACATCCTGTCCGATCTTGGCCCTGCGACGGCCGGAACGATCGGTATCGCACCTTCGGGCAACATCAATCCGGAGCGCACTTTTCCATCGTTGTTCGAACCCGTTCATGGCTCGGCGCCGGATATCTACGGCAAAAACATCGCCAACCCGATCGGCCAGATCTGGTCGGGCGCAATGTTGCTGGACCACCTTGGCTATCCGGCCGCTGGCGTGGCAATCGTGAATGCAATCGAGCAGTGCCTGCAAGATGGCCCGCGTACACCCGATATCGGGGGCAAAGCAAAATCAGAAGACGTAGGAAGAGCCATTGCTTCTGTGTTCTAGACTAACCATCACACGACCATCACGATAAAAAGGCACCGCAAAATTGGCCAACTCGTTTTGCGCTATTTTCTTCACGGGTAAATGAACTGAATGAAAACCTACACGATTGCGGCAATTCCCGGCGACGGCATAGGGACTGAAGTTATCGGGGCCGGGATCGAAGCCCTGGAGACCTTGGCGAAACGGGATGGGGACTTCGCGCTGCGTTTCGAACATTTCGACTGGGGCAGTGATTATTACCGGCGGCACGGGGAAATGATGCCAGCCGATGGGCTGTCCCGGCTTCAACCGTTCGATGCGATCTATTTCGGGGCCGTGGGCTCCGGCGAAGTGCCGGACCACATATCGCTTTGGGGTTTGCGCCTGAACATTTGCCAGAGCTTCGACCAGTATGCCAATGTGCGCCCGGCACGCGTACTGCCGGGGATTAATCCGCCGCTGAAATTAGCTTCACCTGCCGATCTTGATTGGGTGATCGTGCGGGAAAATTCCGAAGGGGAATATTCCGGTCAGGGCGGTCGAACCCATCGCGGTCTCCCGGAAGAAGTCGCCACCGAGGTTGCCATTTTCACCCGGACCGGCGTTGAACGCATTCAGCGATATGCCTTCGAGCTGGCACGAAAGCGGCCCCGGAAACGGCTCACGCTGATCACGAAATCCAATGCCCAGCGCCATGGCATGGTGATGTGGGACGAAATTTTTGCGCGCGTTGCAACCGACTTCCCGGACGTGCAAACCGACAAGATGCTGGTCGATGCAGCGACCATGCGCATGGTTCTCAGGCCATCATCGCTGGATGTCATGGTCGCGACAAACCTGCATGCCGATATCCTGTCCGACCTGGCCGCTGCGCTGTCAGGCAGCCTGGGCATCGCGCCCACGGCAAATTTGAATCCCGAGCGCAGATTTCCATCCATGTTCGAACCCATCCACGGTTCGGCTCTTGACATCGCCGGCAGGGGAATCGCCAATCCGATTGGCACTTTTTGGACAGCAGTGATGATGCTTCAACACCTGGGCGAAATGCGGGGCGCCGCGAGGCTCATGGGCGCCATTGAACATGTGACCAGTTCGCGCATTTTTACGCCGGATTTGGGCGGCAGTGCAACGACCCGGCAAGTAACCGAAGCGTTGTGCCGTGCCATAGCCGCGTCGCCCGATCACGCCTGAACCAGGTGCACCGAAACCTTGCCGGAACCGCTTCCGCGACGGATTGCGGGTTGCCTGCAGGCTCATATTCGAACAGAATGTGACTGGCATGGTGCTTGCACGATTCACTGGTCATTTTATGTATTTTTTGTGCTGTCGATGACACTGCACATAGTCAACATTCAAACCTTGCTTCCGAATTCGTGACTTCTTCAAAAAAGCTCCTGTCCACTTCCCGCCGAAATACCAAGACAGCGTCGGACAACCAACCCCGACCAGGGCATTCCGAGGCGGAACAGCGCATCGCAGACCTGGAACGTGAGCTGGCGCAAGTGCAGTTTCAACTCGCTGCAGCGAACATAAAACTAGAAAGCGCAAAAGCCAGTGTGCCGGACGCCGGTTCAGCCGACCCTGAGGAAATGAACCCTGGCACGCTGGAAGCGCTGAAGGCTAGCCTGGACCGCAAGCGACTGGCATTGGCATTCGCGGAAATCGGAACTTGCGAGTTCGATGTCAAAACATCGGTCGTACATTCTTCCGAAATGAGTTTGCGACTGTTCGGCATCCGCACGAACCAGCGTGACGTCCCGTATGACACATTGCTGGCGTGCCTGCACCTGGAAGATCGACCAAAGTTCGATCATGCGCTGGAGCAGTGCCTGAACGGCACCGGGAATCTGGATATCGAATACCGTGTGAGCTGGACGGACGGCAACTACCGCTGGCTCCGCACCAAAGGTGATGCTTTACTGAATCTCGACGGGGAGCCCATCAAGGTTCTTTGGGTTACTGAAGATGTTTCTCAGCGCAAGGACATGGATGCGCGGGTGCGTTTTTTGGCGCATCACGATCTGCTTACCGGGCTGCCAAACCGCACGCTGTTCCAGGATCGTTTGCAGCAGGCGCTTGCCGCCGCCAAACGCATGCAATCCCGTGTCGCATTGCTCTTCATCGACCTCGATCGTTTTAAATATGTAAACGATTCGTTCGGCCATCGCGCCGGAGACATCCTCCTGCAAACGGTCGCATCAAGGCTGCGCAAATGTGTGCGCGAAACTGACACTGTATGCAGGCACGCCGGAGACGAATATCTCATCGTACTGTCGGCTCTGCGCGACCCCAGCGAAGCCGCTCTCGTCGCGGAAAAAGTCTTGAAAATTTTCGATGAAATATTTGTCCTGGAAAACCATGAAGTCCAGATTTCGGCAAGCGTCGGCATCAGCGTTTACCCGGACGATGGGCAAACCATGGAGGACTTGATCCGCAATGCAGATGCGGCGATGTACCATTCCAAGAAAAGTGGCCGCAACCGGTTTGAGTTTTTCACGGCGGAATTGAACGCGCCTGTTGCGGAACGACTCGTTCTTGCGAATCAGCTGCGGCGCGCGATCGAAAACAATGAGCTCATACTGCATTATCAGCCGCAGTTCGACACCACAACCAGCCAGCTGGTGGGGGCCGAGGCGCTGGTGCGCTGGAACCATGCCGAGCATGGCCTTCTATTCCCGGACAGTTTCATTGCCTTGGCGGAGGAATCGGACATTATTCATCTGATTGGCGAGTGGGTGCTGAATGAAGCCTGCCGCCAGATCGCAGACTGGCAAGTCAGGAACATCAAACTCGTGCCGGTTGCGATTAATTTTTCCGCTTTCCAGTTCCGCCGAGCCAATCTTGTCGAGAACGTGGCAGCCGCGTTCGCACGTCATGGAGTCAAACCGCATCAACTCGAGATTGAACTTACCGAGAACGCAATCATGCAGGATCCCAAGGAGACTGCAAAAACGCTCGACCAACTCAACGAAATGGGCGTCAGCCTGTCGATCGACGATTTCGGCACCGGATATTCCAGCCTTAACTATCTGAAGCGCTTCCCCATCGACAAACTCAAAATCGATCGTAGCTTCGTCGAAGATTTGCCGCATGATTTGAACGACGCGGCCATAGTCCAGGCCATCATCAATCTGGCAAAAAGCCTTCGCATGATCGTGATCGCAGAGGGCGTTGAAACCAGGGCACAACTGGACTTTCTGCGGTCGCTGAGTTGCGAGGTCTACCAAGGTTATCTGGGAGGAAGACCGATCGACGCGGAGCGCTTCGCCGCGCTGCTGAAGTAACTCCGAGATTCGTCCCCTGGCAGTTAAATCCTGCCATACCCGAACTTCCCGCGTTCCCGCATAAGTTTTCGGCTCGCTGCTACGGCGAAAAACGTTGAATTCAGCGCGTCGCGCGTTGCGTTGCCGCCGACAGCCGGGCAGACGCCAATCCAGCTCGTTAAGCGCCAGTCCGGTTTTTGGATCCCCGGCTCACGATTAGTGCCATCCTGGCCTGCAGTTTTACGATCAGAACCTGGTGCGTCATAATTAAGTCTTGCCGCCTGCAATACCCGCCATGCGTGAGACAGCTGCAAACATATTGGTCGTCGACGATGACCAGCGCCTACGCGATTTGCTCCACCGCTATCTTGGTGAGCAAGGCTTTGGCGTGCATGCCGTGGGAAGCGCGCCGGCGATGGACAAGGTGATGGGTAAGGAACCGGTCGACATGATCGTCCTTGACCTCATGCTTCCTGGCGAAGATGGAATGAGCGTGTGCCGCCGCCTGCGCGCAGCCGGCCGACGTACACCGATCATCATGCTAACCGCCAGAGGGGACGAATCGGACCGCATTGCTGGCCTGGATGTCGGCGCGGACGATTATTTGCCTAAACCATTCAACCCGCGGGAACTGGTCGCGCGCATCAACGCAGTGCTCAGGCGACAGACGCTGACACCGTCCCCCGGCGCTCCGGAAGAGCACCGCAAGCCGGTAAAATTTGGTCCGTTCGAGATCAACCTGGCCACCAGAACACTGACGCGCAACGCTAAACAAGTAGGCCTGACGACGGGCGAATTTGCCATGCTGAAGACGCTGGTCACGCACCCTCGCGTGCCGCTTTCGCGTGACCGCCTCATGGAGCTTGCGCGAGGACGGGAGTACGGCGTTTTCGACCGCAGCATTGATGTGCAGGTCTCCCGGCTGCGGCGTTTGCTGGAGGAAGATCCCGCGCACCCGCGCTACGTCCAAACGGTTTGGGGCGTCGGCTACGTGTTCGTACCCGACGACGACAACTAGGTCGTTTCTGGATGAGCTGGATTCCGCAGTCCCTATTATCCCGTTCGGTGCTTCTCATTTCGGCCCTGCTTTTGCTGAGCCAACTCATCTGGTTCGGTCTCTATCGCACATACAATATCCGTGCGCAGTCGGAATATCTCGCCAGCCAGATCGCCAGCGTGATCAGTACGGTAAGCGTGGCGCTGGAGACCATGCCCGCTTCCGCGAGGCGCAAGTTCAGCGAAAAACTTCCCGCGCAGCAAAATATCCGCCTGTTGCCGGCCACCGCATGGGACGACGAAGAGGTCCCGCTGCCGCAATCACCTTTGCTGAAAAGTATCAGCGACCATCTCAAACGCGACTTCTCCGGCGACGCACAAGCGCTCGTAATGCTGGAAGATGCGACGCGCGCCTTGTGGATCAAGATCAAGGTCAAGGACCAGGCCTACTGGGTTGTGTTTCCGCCGGAGTCGCGCGGCTCCGCCTCGGCGTGGGCATGGAGTGGCTGGAGTATTTTCGGTCTGACGCTCGCGATGGCCGGAGGTTATCTGCTGATGTTGCGCGTGAATCGGCCACTGCAGGCGCTTGCCTCCGCAGCTGGCGAAATTGGCGCCGGCAAGACGCCGGCACCACTCGATGAAAATGGCCCCACCGAGATCCGCATGCTTTCGCATGCCTTCAATCAAATGACTGCGGATTTGAAACGTATCGACGCTGACCGGGCGGTACTCCTCGCCGGCATTTCGCACGATCTTCGAACGCCGTTGTCGCGCTTGCGCCTCGGCATCGAAATGCTGGTTGACACTCAGCATGATGGACTGAAGCCGGGCATGATCAGTGATATCGAAGATATGGATGCCATCATCGGCCAATTTCTGGACTTTGCGCGTGAAGGCGGCAATGAACCTTCCAGCGCTGGGGAAGACCTCAATCACATCGTGTCCAGCGTCTGCGAACGCTTCTGCCGGAGCAGTCAAGTGATCAGGACCCAATTCGGCGAACTGCCTTTTATGACAATGAAACCGATCGCCATGCAGCGCATGGTGACCAATCTGGTTGACAACGCCTTGCGCTATGGCGGCGACCGTGTGGAAGTTACCACGGAGCATGTCGGTGGCACTGTTATCTTGCGAGTTCTGGATCGAGGACCAGGTATTCCC
>DATMZQ010000112.1:0-5521 GCA_035573615.1 Burkholderiales bacterium
AACATCAGATCTTGCCGATGTCGCAGAATTTTTCGTTGCGGACTTCACCAGCCAGCACAGCATCGGTGAGATGGCTGCATCGGCTCTGCGCACGGCTCCGTGCGAAAAATTCGCGCTCGCGGGCCTGTCGATGGGTGGGTATGTTGCCCAGGAAATCATGCGTCAGTCGCCGGAACGAGTGACGAAGCTGGCGTTGCTGGATACCCGTTCGCGTGCCGAATTGCCCGAGGAGACCGAACGCCGACAGGAACTCATGCAACTCGCGCAGAGCGGGCGCAATTTCACGCCCGTGACCAACCGCATGCTGCCTTTCCTGCTGCATGCCTCGCGCATCGACGAAGCTCCGCTCGTCGAAGTCATTCGCGACATGGCGCAACGCATCGGTATCGAAGCTTATCTGCGCCAGCAGCATGCCATCATCGCCCGGCCGGATTACCGCACGTTGCTCGCGGAGATTAGTTGCCCGACTGTGGTGTTGTGCGGCAGGCAGGACCGCCTCACCCCGCTGGAGAACAGCGAGCAGATGGCAAAGTCGATTCCGGGCGCTGATTTGGTCATCGTCGAAGAATGCGGGCACATGTCCACACTGGAGCGCCCGGCGCAGGTTAACAGCGCTCTGCGAACCTGGCTGGCACGCTCGCGCGCCAGCCAGTAATCCGGGCTCGGCACATCAGGTATGGGCCATACGTCCTGCATGGGATCCTTCGCGGAATTCCTCGATCATCTTGGCAGAAAAGGCTGGAATATCCTGCGGATTGCGGCTCGAAACCAATCCGTTGTCGACTACGACTTCCTTGTCGACCCAGTTGGCGCCCGCGTTCTGGAGATCCTTTTTAAGTGACGGCCACGAGGTAATCGTTCGGCCGCGCACCGCATCTGCTTCGATCAGAGTCCATGGCCCGTGGCAGATTACGGCCACCGGTTTGGCCGAGGCCATGAATGATCTGACGAATTCCACTGCTTTGGGCTTCATGCGTAGCTGATCTGGATTGGCTACGCCTCCCGGCAGCAACAAGGCGTCGAAGTCCTCCGCCCGAGCCTGGTCCAGCGGAACATCGACCTTGAACTTGTCTGCCTTGTCGAAATGATTCCATCCCTGCACTTCGCCCTGCACCGGTGAAACGATCTTCGGTTGGGCGCCGGCCTGCTCCAGCGCGCGCTTGGGTTCCACCATTTCCACTTGTTCAAATCCGTCTGCTACCAGTACCGCCACCTTGAGTCCGTCGAGTTCACGCATGTCGATCTCCTTTGTTTGTTTGCCGAGCGCAGGCTCAAGCAACCCATGTGCCTTCGGATCAAACCGGGCACGCCGGTTGCGCTCAGGTTGACTACGGTGGGTTAGTGGCGGATTGAGCAGTTCGAGCCGTTCTAATCGGTCAAACCGGATCGCGAGCGGTGTAGTTTTTACCAGACGAAGCCGTATTTTTGCCAGGTCTCATGAGTCAACTTCGCATCGGTATTTCCGGCTGGCGCTATGAGCCGTGGCGGGGTATCTTCTATCCCACCAACTTGGCGCAGCGGCGTGAACTGGAATTTGCAGCGCGTGCTTTCAGTAGCATTGAACTGAATGGTTCTTTCTATTCACTGCAACATCCGCGCAGCTATGCCGAGTGGTATGACGAAACACCGGCGGATTTCGTTTTCAGCGTGAAGGGTCCGCGCTACATCACGCACATCCGCAAGCTGAACCAGGTTGAAATACCGCTCGCAAATTTCTTCGCTTCTGGCTTGTTCAATCTGAAGGAAAAGCTGGGGCCTTTGCTGTGGCAGTTTCCGCCTTTGCTTCGCTACGACGAAGACCGGTTCGATCGTTTTTTCTCGCTGCTGCCGCGCGATACTGCGCAAGCCCTGGCGCTGGCGCGCCGACGTGATGCCAGAATGAACGGACGCGCGCGCCTTGCGATCGATCGCAACCGCGCATTGCGGCACGCCATTGAAATCCGGCACAACAGTTTCGCGTGCGAATCGTTCATCAAGCTGCTTAGGCGTCACGAAATTGCGCTAGTCGTTGCGGACACCGCGGGCAAGTGGCCCTACCTCGAAGATATCACCGCGGATTTCATGTACCTTCGGTTGCACGGCGACAAAAAAATATACTCGAGCGGGTATACGGATGCGGCGCTTGATCGCTGGCAGCAGCGCATCGGGAACTGGATGACTGGCGGGCAGCCGCGCGATGCAACACTCACTTCGAGCGTGACAGCGCCTCCGCGCAAGTCCCGCGATGTCTACGTTTATTTCGATAATGATGTCAAAGTTCGCGCGCCGTTTGATGCGGACCGGCTGATGCAGAAGCTCGGGCTGATGCGGGCGGATACCTCGTTTGTTTTTCCGGACCGCAGGCGCCTTGGAAAATTCAAGGCTTCCCCGCTGGGGCCAGACCAGCGTTGGCGGTCGCGGGTACAAACTACGGTGCGCACCAAACCTGTATGAGCCGTCTCACTGCGACAATGCAGTTATCATCTTTGGCGCGATGCGCGCGAATTCAGCGCACCGAAGGTGAATTGCCGGCAGCAGGTTCGCGCAGCGACATGGCCATGCGTAACGCCGTCTCGCGCTGGCGATAGTAGCCGACGGTCCAGCCGACTTCCTGGAAACCCAGGCCACGGTAGAATTGCTGGGCTTCCAGATTGCCAGCGCGCAGCTCGAGCTTTACTGTGGCGATGCCCGCTGTCACGGCACTTTCCCGCAACCAGTTGAACAACCGGCGGCCGACACTCCGGCGACGATGTGACGGGTCGACAGCCAGCAATGCGAGATGCGCTGTTTCCTCGCCGAAATCCATGATGGCAAAACCAATGAGCTGTCTGCCATCGCGTGCCACCAGCACGAGGGCTTCCGGATCGCGGATCGCGCGCAGGACGCGGGCTCCGGTCCATGACCATCCCAATCCGGTTTCAATAAGGTCACGTGACATGCGCGCGATGGCCAGGGCATCGGCCTCCGCCGCAAGTATGAACGCGATGCTGTCTGCGGCGGATCGGGTCATGCCAGGAATATCCAATAGAACAGACCGCCTATTAAAGCGTATTTGAGCGCGTAATAGGCAAAGCGGCTTCTGGCTTTCAGTCGTTTGCCCAGCAGGCGGATGCGGTACACGTAATTAAACACCCGGTTCAGTACGCCGACGGGTTCGCCTTCGATGTTCTTCGTCTTGCTCGCTCGCACCAGCGTATTGGCCACGAAATCGTTGAAGCGCTTCATCAGTTTGGTCTTCAGCGGCCGTTCGACATCGCAAAACAGGATAAGGCGGGTCATATCGCTCCTGTTTTCGGCGTAGTGAATGTAGGTCTCATCAAACAATACGTCTTCACCGTCCTTCCACACGTATGGCTCGCCATCGATGAAAATCCGGCAAGTGTCGTCGTTCGGCGTGACCAGCCCCAGGTGATAGCGCAGCGAGCCAGCGTACGGATCGCGGTGTGCGACTAATCTCCCGCCTGGCGGCAACAGGGCAAACATTGCGCCGTGGATGCTCGGAATCGATTGCACGAGTTCGACCGTTTTCGGACACATAGCCCGCGCTGACGGCAACGGTTCGTCGTACCACTTTAAATAAAAGCGCTTCCAGCCGCTGCGGAAGAAAGAATTGAAGCCAACGTCATTGTAGCCTTCGGCTGCACGGATATAGCCCGCGCCGAACAGCGTCAGCGCTTCGTCCCGGATGGTCACCCAGTTCTCACGTAGCCGCGCAAGCTCTGGAAAGCGCTCTATTTCCAGCCGCGGCCGGTTCGGCACAGCAGAGAAGGCGTATAGCACCGCATTGAGCGGGGCGAAAATGGTCGAGTGATCGGTGACCTGGCGGGTGAACCCATGCCGTACCCTGCCGCGCAGGTGAACAAAAACCGCCGCCGCTATGAATCCGTAGAGCAGCAGGAATCTTGGTTCGAATACGTGCGCAATCATTGTCACAACCCTCTTGCAGCCGCCTGAGCCGGTGCGCGAGATGCAGAGGGCGCACACGAGGCCGATCGGAATGCCAGCAACGATGCAAGTTTATCCTTTTCAGAGGCGTCGATCCAAATCCGACGATTCCCGGCCGGTGGAGGTCAGCTTCAACAGATCCTTAACCAGGATATCGTGGCGACCTCCTTTTACTGCGAGGAAAACTTCCCGCAACAGCATCCACAGCGACCCAATCAATGCAACCATGGCCAGAATGAACAAGGTTCCAATCAACCGCGCGATATCAATGGCGACAAAAACGCCGAGAAACGCACTTGCCACCAGCATGCAAATGAATAATGCGCAGACGATCGCCAATACGATTGCGTGGTATATCAGGCTGATGCGGCTGGCCAGCAGCTGCAATTCATTGACATCCGCCTGATCCGACCGTTCGCTTTGCGCAAACGCCTGACGCAGGCGCTCTTCGAGGACGCGGCGCCGGTCAACAATTCGGCCAAGCCGGTTGTTCAGTGCCGACAGAATAGTGCCGATCGCAGTCAGCAGGAACACCGGCGCGACGGCTAGCTGAATGATGCGGGTAATGCCTTCTACGTGTTCCATGTCGCCCGCCGCCTAAAGGCATCAGCTGGGATGTTCACAACGGCTCGAATTCCAGCGTCTGCATCAGCATGGCGCCTTCTTGAGCAAACTGCGGATCCAGATCTTCCGGGAAATGGCGGTGTGAATAGGCCATGTTGATGGCCCGCAGTGGGTCCTGTGGGTGCGGGCAAGTCAACGTCATGGTTTCCAGCATCGTATTGACGGGCGACGCGGTTCCGTCCGAGGACGTGCGCTCTGCCATTTCCAAGCGGGACAGCGCGCAGGTTTGCTGATGGACTTTTTGCTCGCTGGTTTCCAGCTTGAACAGCCGGAAACGTTTTGGATCAATTTCCTTCCGCAGGCTTGATTCCACATAGCGCATCATTGCGTCCGAGGAAGTAAAGGCCGGCAGCTTGATGATGGTTGTCTGCATGCTGAAGGATTCGCCCGTGAAGCGTCCTTGCTTGCCAATGACGGTGAGTTCCGGGCTCTGTTGGGCAACTACCCAGGTTTTTTCTTTTTCCTTGGGCGCGGAAATGGAAAATCCCTGCATCATGATGCGTGGGGGTTCCTTGGGTTGCGATGCGCAGGCGCCGAGGGCGGCACACAGCGTCCAGATAAGCCATCCAGTCGATTTCATTCTTATCTCTCTGCTCCTTGGTGCGGCGGAGGGGAAATCGGGCAAGCCACGCTAGTTCTGAATGAGTTTCCCGACGGGCCGTGCATCGAATGTGCAGGGCGCATCCTGCCAAGCGGGATTATGCCGCACGTGAGCCGGCATGGCTGCATACGGATCCTGCCGCAGGAAGCTTTTCCTTAACCCCCGGCCGATAAAGCGGGCCCGGACTGGCGATTTGCTATAGGATTACGCCCCGGGACACAAGATATCGGTGCCCAGCGCCTGACAGATCGCTTCATTCTTCCTGCCTTCTGTATTTTGGCGCCGTGATAAACGAGAGTGTGCTGTCCTGGCAACTTCGTTGCCGCAGGACCCGGCAGGCATTCCTGGTTGAAGAATGTTTATGCGAATTTG
>DATMZQ010000113.1:0-3172 GCA_035573615.1 Burkholderiales bacterium
CTATTACGCCGATCCGGAAACCAGAAAAGTGCCGCGCACGCTGGCGCCAAAGACCGCGCATCATCTGATGTTTTCGTTCAAGCGCAGCGGCAGCGTTGCAATCGGCGAGGCGGACGACGATACCGTCACGGTGTCGAGTGAGTTGCTATGGCAAGCGCAGCGCGATGCGGTGCGGCTTTACGGTTTTAACGTCACGCACATGAGCATTCTGGAGACCACCGATTCGTCAATGCTCATCAACGAAATCATGATCAAGGCGCTCAAGGACTAGCGCGAATTGCACACAGTTACTCGAGATGGTGGCTCACGAGTGCGGATACCGGGGAGGGTAAAGACATGTCAGCGAGGCACAGAGCGCGTTCTCGAGATACTGCGATGGCGCGTTTGGGCTGCGCGCTGGTTGCAATGGCTGCGCTTTCGGCTTGCCAGACCCCGGCACCGCCGATGCCCGTCCAGTCACCGCCGAAACCTCAACTGTCTTATCTGAATATCGCCATCAGCATTCCGCTCGCTCCGGTGGCCGCGGCGGTTGACAATGAAGTTCCGCGCACTGCCGGCGTCGCGCCGTTTGAATATTGGGTAAACGGCGGCGCAAATCCGCCCGCCTGCGGGATCGATGCCGGTTATGCGGTCGCTCGCGGGCCGTTGGTCATGTCCGGATCCGGCAACGCGATCAGGACCGACATGGCACTGAGCTACTGGCTCCAGGGCCGCAAGCAAATCCCCTGCCCCGGTGATTTCGTCACAGCGTCGTGCGGCACGGACCCCGAGGAAGCTCGGACCGCGAAAGTATCCATGGATACCGCTGTCGCCATCCTTCCCGACCTGACTGCGAGCGTGCACTCGAATATTGGACCGATCGTGCCCGGCAACCGATGCGTGCTGAATCCGGCCGGACTCGACATCACAGATGCACTGATGGCCGGGTTTGCGGATGGGCTGAAACCCGTGCTGGCAAACCTCGATCAACGTCTCGCTGCAGAACTGCAGTTGCGGCAACGGGTCGAGGCCGGCTGGGCCAGAATGAACGAACCGGTCGAATTGCGTCCGGGCATCTGGCTGGCGATGAACCCGGAAGGCATCGGGGTCGCGCCGATCTCGGTATCGAACGAAGAATTGCGCACCGGAATCCAGTTGCGGTTGAGGCCGGTGGTCGGTGCGGGCGGGAAACCCGAAGTCGTGGCAAGGCCTTTCCCGAACGCCGACACCGCTGCGGCAGCGGATACTTTCGAGATGCACATTCCGGTGGAAGTCGAGCAGTCGTTCGTGCAGGCGCGTCTCGACGATGCGCTGGACCTGAAGAATGGCGGCACTACGGTTTCTTTGGGCAGCTACACCGTTCGCGTGACAAGTGCGGATGTTTACGGGGAAGGATCGCAAGTCGCCATCAAACTGCTATTCAAAGGCGACGTGAACGGGACTGCGTATCTGCGCGGCACGCCTTTCTACGATGCGGGAAGCCGCAAGCTCAGTTTCCCGGATCTCGACTACACGCTCGAAACGGACCGTGCCCTGCTCAATTCCGCCAACTGGGTCGCGCAGGGTCAGATCCGCGAGCGCCTGCGTACCCGGTTCACTGTCGAGATGGACCGGCCGATCGAGGCAATGAAGCAGAGCCTGGAGAACGTGCTTAATCGCCAAAGGGGCAACGTTAATCTGCACGGCAACGTACAGGAGCTGCATTTAGTGGGCGTCTACAGGCTGCCGAACGGCAGCGTATTCACTGCATACCTGGCTGCAACTGGAAAGATCTGGGCCGAAGTCGATGTGCAGTGATGCCGGCTCTAATGCCATAAGCGTATCCTGCCTACATCTCACCACGAAGATACCGTGTTGCATGTCAAGTATCAGCAAGTGTCGGATCAAAGGGTTTGCCGGACTTGAGTACGCCGAACGCGATATGAATGAGCTTTCGCATGGCCGCAGCAATGATGGCCATGTTGTGTTTGCCTTTGGCCTTGAGTCTCAGGCACAAGGCGCGCACCAATGGGTTATGAGTCATTGCAGTCAGCGCCGGGAAGTAGAGCAACTTGCGCAACAGACTGTTGCCTTGCTTGGAGAGTCGCGGTCTGCCACGCACGGAAGTGCCCGAGTCATCCTTGCGTGGGGTGAGTCCGACAAAGGCGGCGGCCTGGCGGGCGCTGTCAAAGCGCGTGAGGTTGAGCTCCCCGATGAGCCAGGCGCTGGTGGCAGCGCCGATGCCGGGGATGGAATCGAGCAGATCCTGTTGCTGCTTCAGTCCCGGATGCTGATCGATATGGTTTTCGATCTGGGCTTTGAGCGCATCGATTTGGGACTGGAGGTAGTCGAGATGTTGCGCGATGGAGGCAGACACAGTGGGCTCGGCTACACCCAGGCGGTTTTTTTCCTGGGTGCGCATCTCGACGAGCGCGTCAAGCCGGCGCAACAGGGCCTGCAGTGCGCGAAGCTCCGCGGGCGGCGGCGTCCAAACGGCGGGCTCTTGGGTCTGGACGAAGCGCGCGAGCATCTTCGCATCCACCGCATCGGTCTTCTGGCGCAGCCCCAGGCTCTGGGCGTAGGCCTTGGTGCGCGCCGGGTTGATGACACTCACCGTATGCCCCGCATCATGCAGCGCGCAGGCGAGGGCTTCGCCGTAAGAGCCGGTGGCTTCCAGGCACGTGTGCACCGGGCCATCGGCGTGGGTGCCCAGCCACTTCAGGCAGGCACTGATGCCTGCTGAATCGTTGGCGAAGACTTTGGTCTTGAACTTTCCCTGCGCGAGCAGGGCCACATCGAACTTGAGTTTGGCAATATCGATTCCAAGATGGATCATGATGAACCTGTCAGATAATGAAATGACGACTCCAGCGGGCTCAGGCACTTGTCCAACCAACCTTACACACTCAAGCTGTGCATCCTTTGGATGCCGCCTTCGATACCGTCCGATTTTTATGCCTGAACAAGAACAGCGAAGCGGCCTGATCTTCGTGACAGACTCTGAAGCTCTTGGACACAAACCAGTTTGCCGCTTCGCCACCGGGTGCCCCCGGATTATTGCCAGCTTTCGCTGAAACGTAAACGTATAAGGCACGAAGAACACGAAGGAGCACGAAGAAAAAACGAACGTCACTACTATAATGAACATGGACCGCAATTTGTCATGAACGATTGGGTAACGTCCAGAATCAACCTGTCTTTGCCCTTCTTCGTG
>DATMZQ010000114.1:0-2971 GCA_035573615.1 Burkholderiales bacterium
CAAACATCAGCGTAGCACCCAGTCGCACAAAACCTTGCTCGCCAAGCCGTGTCAGCAGCCATTTGACGAGCAGGCTGTAGATCATGCCGCCGAGCCCGAACCCCGCCAGCATTGCGCCGATCAATAAATAGGAAAGAGCGAAGCGCTCCTTGAGGTAAGCGCCAGTGTAGGCAAACACGCCGTAAAACAGGCCACCTTCGAGGAATACCGCGATAATGATGATGCGCACCCAGCGATCTCCGAGCACGGCGGCATAGTTGCGCCAGACGTTGCCGTGGGTTTTCGCGACCGTGGCAACGCGTGTGTGGCGATCGACGCCGAACAGCACGATGCTGACCGCCAAAAATATCAACGCCATCGCATCGAACACCCGACGCCAGTTCATGAACTCGGCCAATGCGCCGCCCAGCGCGGGCCCAAGGATCTGGCCCATCAGGATGAAACTTAAAAATCGGCCGAGCGTGGCCTGGCGCTTGTCATATGGCGTGTTGTCGCCGATCCAAGCCAGCGCAAGCGGCACGATGGCGGCAGCGCCAATGCCGGTCGCGAAGCGCAACGCCGCCAGCGCGGAAAGTGTTGGCGCGAATGCGCAACCCAGCGAAGCCGCCGCGGCGATCAGCGTGGCGCCGCCGATTACGCGCAGCTTGCCAATGCGGTCTCCGAGAGGGCCGTGCACGATCTGGAATAACCCATAGGCGAGCGTGAATGCAGTCACAACCACGGACGCGGTCGTCGGCGGTACCCCGAAATCTTCTGCTACCGTAGGCAATAGCGCATCGAACAGGCGCAGATTCGCGCCGGACACGAACGCGGCAGCAGCAAGGGCAAGCAGGGCTGGAGGCATGGGGTAGGCCGCATTCTGCCCGGTTGGAAGTCTTAAATCGACAAAAACTCGGCGTAGAATCTTGCGCGACGCCGATGGTGGATCACGAGACACAAAGGAGCAGACATGAACACACCGCTAAATCCCCGCAACGCCCGCGTGGGCGGGCGCTGGGTCATCACCGGGTTGGTGCTTTCCCTCGCAAGCGCCGCTGCGATGGTGTTCTCGGGAATCGGATACCGGCTGGATCTTTTTCATTTCCGTGTCGGCTTTACGATTCTGCGCTGGGCATTCTGGTTTGCGCTGGCCGGCGGACTGCTTTCCCTGGCAGGTTTGATCCGTACGCGCGGCCGCCCAGGCAGCATGTTGGTCGCCGCCATCATAGGGCTCGCGGCGGGCATGACCGCTGCATACATTCCATGGAGTCTCAAGCGGACTGCCGAGTCACTGCCTTACATCCACGACATCAGTACCGATACCGCCAATCCGCCAGAATTCGTCGCCGCCGCAAAACTGCGCAAGCCGGGCGATCATCCAGTAACTTATGACGGCAAAGAAGTGGCCGACCTGCAGCACCAAGCGTATCCCGATATTGCGGCCTTTACGAGTTCAGCGTCCAGCGAGAAAGCTTTCGAAGCGGCAAAGGCGGCGATCGCGTCCATGGGCATGCAGTTGGTCGACGCCGACCCGGCGCAAGGCCGCATCGAAGCCACTCAGACCAGCCTGCTCTACGGATTCACCGACGACATGGTCGTCCGCATCAGCAAGGCGGCAGAGGGCACAAAAGTCGATGTGCGGTCGAAGTCGCGCGTCGGCCGCAGCGATCTGGGACAGAACGCCAAGCGCATCCGCACGTTCGTGCAAAAAATGAAAACGAGTCTGGCTAGCTGATCGGCTTGCGATCCTGCAGTGTCAGCCAGCCGCGGGCAACGCGATAGATAACCCACGCGCCGGCGGCGATGCATACGATCCATGCCAGAGGGATACCAACAAGCGTCACGAACAGCATCACGCCAACCACGAACCACAGGAAAGCAAACCAGAACGTGCGGATCTGCCAATTGAAGTGCGACTCCAGAAAAGTCCCGCGCACGGTGTGCCGGTAAGCATAATTGATGATTACGGCAATGATGGACGGAACGCCGAATACAAAGGCGCCGACGATCGTGACCGCGCTGGTTACGCCGATCAGGATGCTTAATGCATGAAGCCCGTAGATGACCTGCGCGAGGGTAATCGACGAATTTGCAACCGCATCTGTGGCTTCGATGTCTGCCATGCCGTTCTCCGGACTCGATAAGCAATTCGACCTGATTGCGCCCATTAAATTCCGTCGCTGGTTTGTTTCACCGCGCTGTAATCACCATGGATATTACTGCCAGGGCCATTGCAACCGTTGCCAGCCAGCCGAGTATCTTCAAACGGCGCCGGATTACGAACGGGCCCATGACCTCCGAGCGCGTTGCCATGAGCATCATCACCACCATGATCGGCACGGCGATTACGCCGTTAATGACGGCGCTCCAGAATAAGGCCTTGATTGGATCGATGGGTGTGAAATCCAGCAGCACGCCACCCAGAGTCGCGAGCGCGATGATGGTGTAGAACTCGGTGGCCTCGAACAGCTTGCGATCGAGCCCCTGGCGCCAGCCAAAACTGTCCGCAACCGCGTAGGCCGTTGCGCCGGCCAACACGGGAACGGCCAGCATGCCGGTGCCAATAATGCCCAGACTGAACAAGAGGAATGAAAATTCGCCGGCAATCGGACGCAGTGCCTGCGCTGCCTGGGCGGATGTCTGGATTGCCGTGATGCCGCTGACATGCAAGGTCACCGCCGCGGACAGAATAATAAAGAAAGCGATCAGGTTGGAAAATCCCATGCCGATGTAGGTATCGATCTTGATGCGACGCAGATGGGCTCTTGCATCAATCGGGGTGCTTTTCAGCGACGAACCGTTGCCGCCGCGCAGCTCTTCGACTTCCTGCGATGCTTGCCAGAAGAACAGGTAGGGGCTGATGGTGGTGCCGAACACCGCTACCACCACGGCGATGAAATCGGGATTGAAGGAGAGTGCCGGCGCGACCGACTGCTGGATGGCACGCGCCCAGTCGATATGCACCGAGAACGCCACCGCCACGTAAGCCAGC
>DATMZQ010000115.1:0-3351 GCA_035573615.1 Burkholderiales bacterium
TTCAGCTGGTGGAGGCGCTTGCCGCATTGCGCAGGCAAGGCGTCGCGGCCCGCGCGCTGCTTATCGGCGACGGGGAAATGCGTCCCGCGGTCGAGGCGCGTGCGCGTGACCTTGGCGTGGCCCATGCGCTCGTGATCACCGGCTTTCAAAATGATGTGCGTCCATTCATCGCCGCCGCTGATGTGCTGGTCCTGTGCAGCACCGCAGTGGAAACATTCTCGCTCGCGGCACTCGAGGCCATGGCACTCGGCAGACCGGTGGTGCTGTCCGACATCGGTGGTGCGGCCGAGATGATTGCACCGGGGGGCAACGGCTTTCTTTTTCGCGCAGGGGATACCGACGCGCTCACCCGGAAGCTATCCGTTCTGGTCGATCGCGCGCTCTGCGAGCGCATGGGCAGAAGTGCGCGCGAGAAAGTGGAAACCCGGTTTTCGGAGCATGAAATGATCGACCGTTACGAGCAAATATTGCAGGAGCTTTGCGGCAAGCAGGTGCAGCGGAACACGCCGATTACGACCTGACGATCCATCCGGCCCATGGCGACCACACGAATTCTAAACAGCATTGCTGCAATATGCCCTTGAGAACCGCAGGACGCCCCACCGGCATGGAAGCGGTGTACGGCAATCGAATTGGCGACTTGCACCGCGCGATATTCGGTCGCCCCTTAAGCTGAATCAGAGAGTCACTGGGGCACAGAATGTTCCGGAAAAGCCGAGAAGAGTTTGCTCAACAAGACCTCCAGAAGCATAAACGGCGTTTCATCAACCCGATATTCAGCGGCGACGAGGATAGCAATGCCGCGTGCATGGCAGCAGAGACGGTACGCGGGGTGGCAGGAATCAACATATTGCACGGACTCCGCGCGCGCCCGGCATGATCGCTAGATGCTAAGTAGTTTCGGATATCGCCGCAGCCCGGTCTGGGCCCAAGAGTCGCTGATCGCTGCCAAATCGTCATTGCGTAACGTGATGCGAGAAGGCCGCGCATTCAGGGCCATCAGCGTTCAGGTCGATAAGAGCCAATGGTGGTCCGAGCAAGAGCTGCGTGAATTTCAGGCCCGCAGGCTGCGAGTGATTGTGGAAGCGGCGGCGACAGGCATTCCTTATTATCGGGACCGCTATCGCAAGCTGGAGTTGGATTTCACAGCGCAAGCTTTTCCCGGAGTGTTGAGCCGCTTGCCCTACGTGACCAAGGACGATGTGCGTGCGTACGGCCGTGCATTCATCCCGGAGCGCAGCCGGGGCCCGCTGTTTTCCAGCAGCACTAGCGGTACCACGGGAAAGCCGCTGCAACTGTACCAAGATTTAACCAGCATCAACCGGGAAAACGCTTTCGTCTGGCGACAACTCGCCTGGGCCGGACTCCGCCGGGGCGAGCGGCGGGCATGGATACGGGGCGACATGATCGTCCCTGCAGAGCAGCGCGCAGAACCTTATTGGCGCTCCAACCGCGCCGAGAACATGCTTATGCTTTCGTCTTACCACTTGTCGGAATCTACCGCGAGAGGCTACGTAGAAGCATTGGCCGCATTCGATCCGGTGCTGATTCAGGCCTATCCCTCTTCTATCGGATTCCTCGGCAGCTGGATGCTGAGCGCGGGCGTACGCTATGGCGGAAGCGCGCTGCGCGGCATTGTCACTTCGTCGGAAACGTTGAGTGAAGAGCAGCGCCGGAATATCGCTCAGGCCTTCGGCTGTCGGGTATTCGACTGGTACGGACAGGGCGAACGCGTCGCAGCTATCGGCACTTGTGAGCACGGTCGTTACCACCTGCTGACCGACTACTCCTACGTCGAGCTGCTGCCTGCGCGGGACGGCTGGTGTGAAGTGGTGGGGACTGGATTCAACAACATCGCGATGCCGCTTATCCGCTATCGCACCGGAGACTTCGTGCGTCCCGCGCCGGAGGGCCAGCGCTGCATCTGCGCCCGGCCGTTACCGCTGATTGAGAGTGTCGCTGGTCGCACCGACGATGTGCTCAAGCTGCCGGACGGGCGTGTAATCGGGCGCCTCGATCACATCTTCAAGGATGTCGGCGGCATCATTGAAGCGCAGATCAGACAAGATCGCAGTGACGAGGTGACCATTCTGGTTGTTCCTGCGGCAACATTCAGCGAGCGCGACAAAGAGAGCCTTCGCCGCAATGCTCGGGAACGTCTGGGCGAGATCGTGAGCCTCGAAATTCGGCTGATGAACGCGATCCCGCGCACAGCAAACGGCAAGCTCAGGGGTGTGGTATGCAACGTATAAGAGAGGCGGGTGCGTCGTGTGTGGCATAGCGGGTTATGTGAGGCTGCGACCGCAGCACTGTGCGCCGATCTCCGCCGGTGCGGCGGGTGAGATGTTGGCGGCGATCCGGCGCCGGGGGCCGGACGGAGAGGGCGAGTGGCGCTCACCCGACGGTCTGTGCTGGCTTGGCCACCGGCGCCTCGCCATCATCGATCTGCGGACCGGGGCTCAGCCCATGAGTAATGAGGATGGGAAAATCTGGACTGTCTTCAACGGCGAAATCTACAATCATCTTGCCCTGCGGGCGGAGTTACAGGCGCACGGTCATTGTTTCAGAACTGGCAGCGATACCGAGGTCCTGGTCCACGGTTACGAGCAATGGGGGTTGCGCGGGCTGGCGCAACGCCTGCAGGGAATCTTCGCTTTTGCACTCTATGACTCAGTCAAGCAGAAGTTGTCGCTAGTGCGTGACCCGATGGGAGTCAAGCCGCTCTACTGGTGGAGCGACGGCAATGCATTGCTGTTTGCCAGCGAGATGAAGGCGCTGTTGCGTCATCCAGCCCTGCGCCAACGCAAGGTTAATCATGCGGGTGTCGCCCAGGTTCTCGTCACCCGCTATGTATCCCGCCCGCACACCATGTTCCAAAGCGTGTCGCGCCTGCCGGAAGGATGCTGCGTCGAGTTTGCCGTTAACTGCGCACTGCCGGAAAAGCCAGCGCGCTACTGGGATGTCAGTTTCCAGCCGGAGCAGATAAGCGTCGAGACAGCAACCGAGCAACTGGATGCACTACTTAAGCGAACGGTGGAAATGCAGTTGATGTCAGACGTGCCACTGGGGGTGCAACTCTCCGGGGGAGTCGACAGCAGCATCATCGTCGCCTTGATGGAGAATATACGCCGGGAACGCGGAGATCCGGCGCCAGTAAAAACCTTTTCCGTCGGTTTCGATATCCCGGAATTCAGCGAGCTCCGGCACGCACGCAAGGTGGCGCGGCGTTACGGCACCGAGCATCACGAGCTCACCGTTGGTTTCAGGGATTTTGCAGAGGAATTGCCCTGGCTGGCCTGGATATACGACGAACCGATGGGGGAGCCTCCGGGAATACCGACCTATTTCATG
>DATMZQ010000116.1:0-11588 GCA_035573615.1 Burkholderiales bacterium
GGTCCACGAGCTGAAGGCCCAGCCGCAAGGTGGTATAGCGCCCGTCAGTCCTCAACGGTTCCCACGATTTCGATTCGTGATTAAGCCCGCCCAAAGTGATCCTCCGGCCAAGTGCCGGAATCCGATGCCGGACTTTTGCAATATGGTGGGCTCCAATGAACTCGCCTGCCCTGAGTTCAGCGATGTAATCGATTTCCCGACGTGGCATGTCGACGCTTGTTTCCTGCGCCTGGGACGCAATCACTGCAGCCGGCTCCTCAAGCTCCGGCTCCATCCTGGGTTCAATGCGATTGTCATCGGCTGCAAGAGCCGGCCCCGAGGATGCCGCGGGCTGCGTAGCAGGCTGGTCCAGCAACACGTCTTCGTGATGACCGGTGAAGCTTTGCGCGCCACGTCGCTGGAATTGCCGCTCCTGCCAGTAGTTGAACGCCAATACGGCAATAACGATGAGGGCGCCCAGTAGGGCAAGGCCGATCTGCAAGTCACTCATGGCCCTGCTCTCGACCCGCCGCCGTGTGCAGGAGCAATATCAAGCTGCCGCCTCTTCGCGCATGCGCAGCGCCTCATCAACATCCACAGCAACGACCCGCGATACACCCTGCTCCTGCATGGTGACACCGATCAACTGGCTTGCCATTTCCATGGTGATCTTGTTGTGGGTGATGAACATGAACTGCGTGTTGGTCGACATTTTCTTCACCAGGCTGCAAAAGCGGTCCGTGTTGCTGTCGTCGAGCGGGGCGTCGACCTCGTCCAACAGGCAGAAGGGGGCCGGATTAAGCTGGAACATGGAGAATACCAGCGACAAGGCCGTCAATGCTTTTTCCCCGCCGGACAACAGATGAATGGACGCATTGCGTTTTCCTGGCGGACGCGCGATAACCTGCACCCCGGCATCGAGGATTTCCTCTCCAGTCATTAGCAATTTTGCTTCGCCACCGCCGAACAAGGCCGGGAACATCTCTCCAAAATGTTTGTTGACGGCATCGAAGGTGTCCTGCAGACGTTCGCGGGTCTCGCGGTCGATCTTGCGTATCGCCGTTTCCAGGGTATCGACCGCTTCCGTAAGATCCAGGGATTGGGAGTCCAGGTAGCTCTTGCGCTCCCGCGCCCCCGACAATTCTTCCAGCGCGGCCAGGTTTACTGCACCGAGCGCTGCGAGCTCTTCGTTGAGCCGATTGATTTCCGTCTGCAGTTTGCTCGCACGCATGCCCTCCTCGATCAATCCCAGTAGTTCTTCTTCGTTGGCCTGAACTTCGGCGAGTTGGCTGGCAAAACTTTCCTCGGCAAGCCGCGCTTCCTGCTCCTTGAGACGAAGCTCATTGATACGATCCCGCGCGGGTGCGAGTTTTTGCTCGGATGCCAGGCGTTCCTGTTCGGTTGCCCGCAATGTCTGCTCCGCGGTGTCGAGTTCTTCGCGCGCCTGCTTCAGGGAATGCTCCCGTCCCGCCCGCACCGCCAGTTGTTGCTGCAACTGCTCCTGCAACACGGACTCGTTGCTTGCCGACAGCTCCTGCAGCAGGTTTTCCACATCCGCACTGAGCCGCGACAGAGTCTGAGCAATTAACTCAAGAGCAGAATCTATATCAATGATTTTGCTGCCAATAGTCTTGTTCTGAAAGAGCGCCTCCTGCTCGGCGCGTTCAATTTGCTGGGCCAAGGCACGACTGGACTCCAAATCGGTTTCGGCCTGCTCGTAGCGCTGCCTCGCCTGATCAACGGCGCCATGCATGGCTGCCATGCCGGCGTGCAGCCCTTCCATCTCCAGGGCGGCTTGCCCCCGTTGCGCGGATTCGCGTGCAGATTCCGCGTCGATTTCGGCCAGTTCGGCAACAATCTGCTCGCCGCGCGCTTTCAGGCGTTCCGCCAACTGCGAGAGCCGTACATGGTCCAGATTAAGTTGATGGTGCCTTTCCTGTAACTCCGAGACCTCCCGTCGCAGAGTTTCCACTTGTCCTCGACGTTCTTCGAATTCGATTTTCCGGGAAGCAGCATCGTGGTTCAGCTCGACCAACCGGGCATCGGCATCCGTGCGTTCTCTGAACAGCGCCTCGATTTCCCGCTGACGCGCCAGAATGCCGTGAATCTCTGAATCAGCGGCGTGGAAACTGATGCTGGTCGCCGTAAAGACATGACCTTGCGGGCTGACTAACATCGCGCCGGGGGGAAGCATTGCTGCTTTTTCGATTCCTTGCGCCGGATCCGCCAATACATAAACCCCATTCAGCCAGTCGGCCAGCACCGGCGCCAAACGCGGATCGGTGCAAGTGACATGGTCGGTCAGAGGTTCCAGGCCGGGTGGCGGCTGATCCTTGAATTCGGGAAGTTCGCCAGTACGATGAAATGAAAGTTTGCCCGGCGGGGGCTCGGCCAGCCAACCATGTGCCTGTCCCAGGTCGGTCAGTCCGATGCTGTTCAGGCGTTCGCGCAAAACTGCCTCCAGAGCATCGTCCCACCCATCCCGAATATGGATGCCTTGCCATAAATGCGACGCGCGGCGCAAGCCGTGGCGATCAAGCCAAGGCTCGAGAGCGCTGGAACGGCTCACTTGATCCTGCAACGACTGCAGGGCGGTCAGACGTGCATCGACTTGATGCACCCGTTGTTGAAGCCGTTCGGCAACATTTTCCGCAGCCTGCAGCACTTCCTCGTGAGTGGGCAGCGCCACCTCGGACTGTTCGAATGCCAGGCGCCGAGTGTCCAGCTCGTGGGCGAGTTCTCGTATCTCGGACTCGAGCCTGACCAGCTCGCTCAGGTTCGGGATCTCCAGACCGTCGCGCTCTTCCTCCAAGCGGGCGCGGCGCAAATCGAGTTGCTGCAGGAGTTTGTCACTGTGGCCCTTGCGTGTATCTTCCAGCTGCAATTGCTGCTCGGCCTGCGTGAGCGCCGTTTGCGCCTGAGCATGCAGCGCCTGTGCCATACGGTAATTTTCTTCCGCGGCTGGCAGTGCTATGCGCGCTTCATGCAACGCATTTTCCAGTGAAGCGAGCTGCTCCGAAGCCTCGGCCAGCGCACGCACGGCCTCGGCGCGCCCGCTTTGCAGCGCCTGCTGGCGCTCTTTCTGCTCAGCGTCCTGCGCGCGCAGCGCATTCAGCTGCTGTTCGGCGCGATGGCGGCTGTCGCGATGAAACTGAATCTGCTGCTCCAGGCGCGCGATTTCCGCGTTTGCTTCATACAGCGTTCCCTGCGCTGCATGCACGGCGTCGGATGCGCCGTAGTGCCCGGTGCGCAGTTCTTCGACCCGCCTTTCCGCGTCGCGCAGCCGTGCGGTCTCGGCTTCCAGTTCGATGCCCATTGCCTCGACGTCGCGGCTGATCTTGATGCGCTGGGCTTGCGCGTCGCGTTTGCGCAAAGTCCACAGCAGCTGTTGGGTTCGTTTGAGGCTGGCCTCGAAGCCGCGGTATTTACCGGCCTTTTCTGCCTGCAATTCCAGGTGCTCGAGTTGTTTGCCCAGCTCCTGGCGGATATCGTCCACGCGCAACAGATTTTCGCGCGTATCCTGTAACCTCAGTTCGGTCTCACGCCGGCGTTCGCGATATTTCGACACGCCGGCAGCTTCTTCAAGAAAGCTGCGCAGGTCCTCCGGCTTCGCCTCGATGATGCGGGAGATCATGCCCTGTTCGATGAGGCATAGCCACGCCCACCCAGGCCGGTACCCAGAAAAATATCGGCGATGTCGCGGCGGCGAACATGCAGGTTGTTCAGGAAGTAAGACGATTCGCCGTCCCGCTCCAACACGCGCTTGACCGAAATTTCGGCGTACGCCGACCACGGGCCGGCCGCCTTGCCCAGGCTGTTGTCGAAAATAAGCTCCACGCTGGCGCGGCCGACGGGCTTGCGCTCCCCCGAGCCGTTGAAGATTACGTCCTGCATGTGCTCGCCGCGCAGTTGCTTGGCGGACGATTCGCCCAGTACCCAGCGAATGGCATCGATGACGTTAGACTTCCCGCAACCGTTCGGGCCGACTACGCCGACCAGTTGCCCAGGGACTGGAATGTGCGTGGGGTCAACGAAGGACTTGAAACCAGCTAGCTTGATGTGTGTGAGTCGCACTGTCGGGGCTTTATAAAAGCTTATAATTTCAACGGATACTCATAAAACAAACGCCTGGAGCCCCAAGACAACGGACCAGGCGCACGTTCTTTCTTCCCGCATTTTAACAATGGAATCGTCATCCGAGAATGCCGAGCACGCCTTCTTTATCACTCGACACCTTTCCGAATCCGAATCCGGCGCGCGATTATCTGATTCATATGGAAATTCCGGAATTCACCTGCCTGTGCCCGAAAACCGGCCAGCCGGACTTCGCCACGCTGTTGCTGGATTACGTTCCGGACAAAAAATGCGTTGAATTGAAAAGTCTGAAGTTGTACGTCTGGTCATTCCGCGATCAAGGCGCCTTTCATGAAGCAGTCACGAACCGCATGCTCGACGATCTGGCCGAGGCAACACAGCCGCGCTTCATGCGGCTCACGGCGCGGTTTTACGTACGCGGCGGGATCTTTACCACCGTATCGGCCGAACATGTAAAAAACGGCTGGAAGCCGAAGCCGCGCATAGATGTAGCGCAGTTTGAATCGGACTCACCGGTGCGTTGAAGGCTCCAATCGTCCGGAATACAACGCAGCGGCTACCAGCATGGCGCCGCCCACCAAGTCCCGCCAGTTAATGTGTTCGAATGCCAGCAGATAAGAAGAAGCAGCGGCAAATACCAGCTCGGACAGCATGATTACGATGGCTCTGTTGGCGCTCGTATGCGCAAGCCCGAACTGGACCACCAGATTGACACAGAACAACACCAGTGCCACCAGCCCAACCAGCAACCAGGCCGCCGCATCGACACTGGCGAATGCACTCACCGGTTGTTCGGTCAGCAGCGCCACGACCAGTGCGACCGCACTGACACCAGCCCATACTGCTCCGGCCTTGATCGTCTCGTCAATGTGAACGGCCTTGCGGCTCAGCACATTGGAAAGCGCGAATGCCATGCCGGAGCCCAGTCCCAACCATTCCGCGCTGTTGTAAGGCAACGGCCAGCGTCCGCCCGGTTGCCACAGCATCACCACCGCGCCAGCGATTGACAGCGCAATGACGGGATAGCCGCGCGGGCCTGCGACTTCACCAAGCAGCAGCCACGCAAACACCAGGGTCCACAGCGGTGCCAGGTAAAACAACAGCATGACGCGCACGACCTCGCCGTACAGCATGGCTAGCACGTAGCCGACATTGCACAGCCCTGCGGAAATCGCGATCGCAACCAGCAACCACGGCGCCTTGCGCAGTTGCACGCCACGCTTTCGAAACAGCAGCGAACCGGCCAGCAACGGCAATAAATAAGTGACCAATGAAGCGGATGCACCGCCCAGCCCGGCTGACTGCAAGGCCCGATAGGGATACCAGATCACACCCCAGACCAGCGCACCGGTCAGAAGGCTGGCAACCGCCACCATGTTGTTCTTCTGTGCTGTCATGCCCGCCTTTATAATCCGACCGCCCTGTGACCACGATGCAGTCTGCCGAAATGAATGCAAATCTTTCCCGACTTCAACCTTATCCGTTCCAGAAGCTTGCGGCTTTGCTGGCCGGCATCACGCCGGACGCTGCCCTGCGCCCGATAAGCCTGTCGATCGGTGAACCGAAACATCCCACTCCGCAATTCATTCGCGACGCATTAATCCAGCAGCTCGGCGGTTTGTCCAGCTATCCCGCCACCGCTGGCAGCGAAGCGTTACGCAGTGCCATCGCGCGCTGGATCGAGCAGCGCTACCGCATCGACAGCATCGATGCTGCGAAACAGGTGCTGCCCGTCAATGGCAGCCGCGAGGCGTTGTTTGCTTTTGCCCAGGCAGTGGTCGACACATCAGACAATACCCCAGCGGTCGTGGCGCCTAATCCGTTTTACCAGATTTATGAAGGGGCGATTATCCTCGCCGGCGCGGAGCCTCATTTCTTGAATCTGTTACCGGAGAACGGTTTTGCGCTTAACCTGGGCCAGATCGCGCAGGAAACCTGGAAGCGTACGCAGCTTGTTTATGTCTGCACGCCTGGCAACCCAACCGGCAATGTCATGAACATGGAAGAATGGAGCCAGTTGTTCGGGTTGTCCGACCGTTATGGATTTGTCATCGCCTCGGACGAGTGTTATTCGGAAATCTACTTCGATGACAACCGGCCGCCGCTGGGCGGCCTCGAAGCGGCCTATCGCCTCGGACGCAAGGATTTCCGCCGGCTGGTTGCGTTCAGCAGTCTGTCGAAACGCTCCAACGTGCCGGGCATGCGCTCCGGCTTTGTCGCGGGCGACGCCGAAATCCTGGCGAAATTCCTGCTGTATCGTACCTATCACGGCTGCGCGATGAATCCTGCAGTCCAGGCCGCGAGCGCCACCGCGTGGAGCGATGAGCAACACGTCGCGGAAAATCGCCGGCTCTATCGGGAAAAATTCGATGAGGCGCGCGCCATTTTGTCGCCCGTGACTGAAGTTAACATGCCCGATGCGGCGTTCTATCTCTGGCTGCGAACGCCGATCGCCGACACGGAATTCGCAAGACAATTATTCGAGCAATTCAACGTGACGGTCGTCCCCGGCAGCTATCTCGCTCGCGAAGCGCACGGCGTCAATCCCGGCCGCAATTTCATCCGCGTCGCACTGGTAGCGGCGGTCGAAGAATGCGTCGAAGCGCTGCAACGCCTGGCGGCTTTCTACGGACAGTTTTCAGCGGGCAAGGACAGCAATGATGCAGTCGCATCACTGAACACGCGCCGCCAGGCTACGCCGTAGCTCAAGCTCATGCTCGCTCACGCAGAGCGCCGAGTGGAAGAGACCCGTGATCGCATTGCTCCGTTTCAGTGAAGTTATATAGCGCGTCGCTACACCAGCAGTTCGCACGGCAAGGAAAAAACCCGCAGCGGGATTTTTCCTCCGTGTTGTTTCTGCATCGCCCCGTCGCGGAAACTTCTGAGCCCGGCCACGACCGTTTCAGCCTTTGAATCCGGCAACGCGGTCAGAATCATATCGTTGTAGGCAGGCCAGGACAGCGAGTGAAATGCGGCACCGGCTTCCCCTACGCCAGTAACCTCATGCATTTCGGTGAAGGCCCTGACGCCGTGCTCTTTCAGGAGACCTTTGATTTCCTCCTCGATGGACTCCCTGAACACAATCATCAGCATTTTCATGTGAGCTTCCTCTTCGGTGGCGAATCGACAGTATGAGCAACGGGTTCCGTGCGCTGGTTGACCATGATTGATATATTACGTTTCACGTCGCAGTCGCCATCAAACACTGCGGGAGGAGTGCAAACTCAATACGCTGTTACGGCTTCGGGGGGAAACCCGAATCCCGATTGATTCGAGCAACCTGCTACTCGATCCAATACTCTCCGACAGATTGGAGGTTTGAGAGTGAATTTGCCCCTGCCTCTCGTGCGCCGCTACCGGTTTGCTGGCCGCGAATGCCGCGGAAACCTTTCGTTCCACCGATAAACGTTTCGACGAAAGAATACTTGAACGACTGACGCTTGCCGTCGCCTCCCATTTTGGATTGCGTGGTGCCAGTGCCGCGGCTGAATATCTGGCTACCGTCTTCCAGCGAGTACACCGTATAAGTAACAAACGATCCGCTCCAATTAGTGTAGTCACTCGTGCCGCGGACATGGCTTTCCGTAACTTTTACTCCAGCGAATTCCAGGTCGTTTGCAGGATAGGTGTTGCGCAATTCATAGATGCGCAGTTGATGCCCGGGCCGGTCGCCGACGTCAATGATTTGCTCCTGCAGATATTTGCTTTCGGATTTGGGGCCTTCAGTGATGCTGTACTTCTGCTGTGCCCAGGTCGATGAAGCGGCGAACAGGACGACCAGTGTTGCCAATGTCAGGTACATGTTCTTCATGACAATCTCCCCTTTTTAGAAATAGTTCTGTTGATCGAAATGCCGGGCAGACAAGTGCTCAGGCCCGGTTACGTCGATTGCTTTGATTGCTAAGGAGGCGAAGAATTACGCCGAGTGGAGCATGAACGCTCCTTAAGACCCGGCGATCCGGCTGATGCTGAACGACATCCGGATCTGGCTTTGAGTACGCCCGCCTGCATGGCGGCCGGTTTCTGATTGCTTAGTCTGACAACGTCATATTTATAGGCTTATTCCCCTCGTCTCGCAATGCCTTGGCGGGCTGCCGGTGATTCGCGGACACCGCTTGGCGTTTACCCGTTTATGGTCGCAGAGGGACGCTCGTTGCGCGGGTTTGTCGTGCCGCACTAAGATAGCGGGCAAATGCCGGATGCAACCTTCGACGAACGATATCTCAACAGTCTCGCCGCAACCGGGACCGTCAGGGCTTATGCAAAAAATACCTTATTGATCCAGGAAGGAGATTTTAGTGATCAGCTCTACGTGGTTCTGGCTGGCCGTCTGAAAGTCTTCCTCTCAGACAGCGACGGTAAGGAAGTCATCATTGACACACTTCGGCAGCGTGACTGCTTTGGCGAGATGGCGCTCGAGGGAGAACCGCGGTCGGCGTCCGTCATGACCTTGGAGCCGTGCAAGCTCGCCGTAATCGAGCGCGATCAGTTCAAACAGTTTCTTAGTCTGTACCCCGAGGCCGCCTACGCGTTGATCGTGACCGTTATTCGCCGCGCCCGGAATCTGACACGCGCCATTGGAAGCCTGGCCTTGCTGGACGTCTATGGACGTGTAGCACGTCTGCTGCTCGACAACGCTAGCGAGGAGAACGGCAAACTCGTGGTTGGCGAACGCATGACACAACAGGACATCTCGAAGCGCATCAGTTCGTCGAGAGAAATGGTCTCGCGAATTCTTACCGATTTGCGAGAAGGTGGCTATATAGGTATCGAAGAAGATCGAATCGTGATTCTTCGGGCGCTTCCTGCGCGTTGGTAAATTCTTCGGAATGTATGGACCACGTAGGTCTTCAAACGACAGCGTCTAATTTAGCAATCAGCGCCGCGGCCTCTTGCAGATCACCTGAGTCGTGACCTTCGGTGAACCAGTCGTAGACGGGTCGAATTAAATTAAGCGCTTCTTTGCATCGGCTTTGGTCCCTTAATACCCGCGCATAACTGATTGCGGCGCGAAGCTCCCAAGATTTAGCGGACTGCTGTCGCGCAACCAGCAAAGCCTCTTTAAAAATAACTTCGGCCTTCTCGACATTTCCCATTTCCCCAAATATGCAGGCCTTGAGCCGTAATACATTGCTTAGCGCACCCCTCTCCTGGCACCCCGTCTTGTTAATTTGCTCCAACGCTTTCTCTAACAGAAGCAAGGCCGTACCGGGATCTCCGCAAAAACGGAGGGTCTCTGCGTGCATAGCGTTGATAGTGGGCATGTAGATGCCCATTCCTGCCGCTTGCCATTCTGGAATGACTTGTCGAAACTTGGCGTCTGCCTCCTTCGCCCGATGACAACGAAGAAGCCAGAATGCGCGGCTCAAGGGGCAATACACCTGCGTGAAAAAAACCAGTTTTTGGTCCAGAGCAAACCTCTCAATTTCGTTGAGAAATTCGTCCATTAGCATCGTATCGCTGGAGTCCGTCAGCAAAGTGTGAGCCAAGAATGTATGCACCCAGCAAAAATCGAAGACGTGCTTGCGTTCGCGTGAGTTCGCGACTGCTAATTTGGCGCTTGCTGCGGCTCGATCTGGAAAGCCCAGCCGCCACTCGGCTGCTGCCCTGTAGGCAAGCGCTATTGTTTTGGGATCATGATTAATCAGGTCCGCAACGCCGCGGTCTCGTTCTGGGTTATAGCGGGCAAGGATAATGTCGGCATGATAGATGGACCGCGAAAAGTTGCCCAAAAAATAATGCGAATCGCATGCCGCCCAATGCCCGGCGAGCCGCATGCTCTCGCTGTCCCGATCTTCTGCAACATCAATTAGTCGCTTGGCCCATGATAAAGAATCCTCTACGCGACCCGCGCATAGTGTGTAGACCCAGAGGCCCCACAATACCCGCAGCGTGTAGTCCCCATCGTCTAGCGACTGATCCAGCGCCAATGCAGGTTCAAGATTGGCAGCGACTTGCGGGTGGGTATAGCCGTGGAGTTCTACCCAAGCCATGCCAAGTAGCGCTCGCAATTGTAGTTCCCAGGTATCGCGCTGCCGCGACGGCGCAAGCCGGGAGGTCACTTCGAGACCGCGTTCGAAATGTCCGATCGCTTCCTGAAGTGCGACGCGCTTCTGCGCTAGTTCACCGGCTTTTTGCCACAAGGGAATGGCGGTTTCCAGCATGCCGGCTTCCGTATAGTGCTGCGCCAGCAATTCTGGTTCAGTCCGGACCCTGGAAGGAAAGCGTTCGCTGATGGCTTCAGCGATTTGCCCATGCAGTAGCTGCCGCTGAGTCTTGAGCAAAGAATCATAAGCAGCGTCCCGCACCAGGGCGTGTTTGAAAGTGTATGTGGCTTCCGGTGGCGTGCCGCGCCGGGAAACGAGTTCCGATTCAGTGAGTTTGTCCAGCGCCTCGTGGAACTGAGCCTCACTCATGCGCGAGACCGCACGCGCTAATTCATAGCTGAACTCGCGCCCTAAGACTGCGCCCACTTGGGCAATTTCCTTTAAGGGAATCAGGCGGTCCAAGCGAGCGGCGAGCGAATCCCGCAGTGTGGCTGGAATCGCGAGCTCACTATGGGTTCCGGAATACTCGTAGCGCTCGTCTACTTCGATTAGCAGATCGGACTCGAGCACCGACTTGGTAAGTTCCTCCAGGAATAACGGGACCCCGTCAGTCTTATCAACAATGTGGCTGACCAGCTCCGCTGGCAATGGCTTGTCCTCTGCGACCCGCAGGACGATTCCGGCTCCCTGCACCCGGCTCAACCGTCGAAGCCCAATGCGTGTTACATGCGGCACATCCATCCAGGCCGGTGCAAATTCGGGCCGATATGTAATTAAAACTAGTAGCGGGATCTTGTTGGCGGAGTCGATGAGCGCGTTCAGCACTTCGAGCGTGCTTGGATCGGCCCAGTGAGCGTCTTCGAACAATAATACGGTCGCCTGCTTCCGCGCGATGGCCGCCACGATGTTCACGAGGAGTGCAATGATCTCCTCCTTCCGGCGTTGGGGGCTCATATCCAGGACACCATAGCGGTCGTCCCCGGTAATGGACAAAGCCAACGCCAGCAAATGGCAATCGGTGCGGCTGTGCCCCAGTTCAAGGATCAGCCTTTGCTCGATTTTGTTGACCTTTTGTGCGGCAGTATCGTCACGCTGAAAATCAAGCGCACGTTCCAGATGATTCGCAATGGGATAAAGGGCGCTATTAATGTGATACGGGGAACACTGATAGTGGAGCGCTATTTCGATGTTTTCTCCCAACTGCTGACGGAATGCGGTCAGCATGCGAGATTTTCCGATACCGGGCTCTCCTTGCACGAGTACTACCTGACCCTGGCCCGTACGCGAGAGCTTCCACCGATCCCGCAGAAGCGCAATTTCCTGCTCGCGACCCACCATGGGGGTGAGGCGCCCGCGCGTAGCCGCATCGAAACGGCTGGTAGCGGCACTGGGACCCAATACTTTCCACGCCCGCGTGAGTTGCGCAATGCCTTTGAGGGCGTGCAGGCCCCTATCTTCATAATCGAA
>DATMZQ010000117.1:0-4929 GCA_035573615.1 Burkholderiales bacterium
GATTGTTCAGTTCGCCAATGCCGAGTTGGTCGCCGACCGTACCTATCTCCTGTCACGGCTGCTGAGAGGCCAGGCTGGCAGCGAATGGGCCATTGGTGCGCATCTGCCGGCCGGGGCATCGTTCGTGCTCATTGATCAGCATTTGGTGACGATCGCCAGAGGGCAGGATGCACTTGAACGCAGCCTGCAATTGCGCGTCGTCATGGCGGGCCGCGACCATGGTGATCCGACCGCGCTGGCGCTTTCCGCAACGCCGCACGCAACTGCGCTCAAGCCACTGATGCCCGTACACCTCAGGGCTACGCGTGGCGGGAGTGGCATTACCGTCAGCTGGATCCGCCGCACGCGCGTCGATGGCGACACCTGGGTGGGCGAAGTGCCGCTCGGGGAGGATGGGGAGCAGTACGCAATCGACATTCTTTCCGGCGGCACTGTGGTCCGCACGCTCACAACCACCACGCCATCCGCGCTTTACGCCTCCGCCGACGAAGTGTCCGATTTCGGTGCGCCGCAGGCAAGTCTGCACGTGCGCGTCACGCAGCTTTCCGCAACCGTCGGGCGCGGTATCGCGGCCGACGCAGTTCTAACCATTTGAAAGAAATCATGACCAACACTCCTCGTCTCGCCCTGCCGGCGATTGAAGCCGCGCAGGCGCAGAAACACGTCACCCACAATGAAGCGCTCACGTTACTCGACGCGCTCACTCAGCTGGCGGTCGAAAGCCGCACGCTCACGACACCGCCCGGCACGCCGGCCGATGGCGCTTGTTACATTCCGGCCGCGGGCGCAACCGGCGCATGGGCGGGCTGGAGCGG
The DNA here is from genome assembly GCA_035573615.1 of Burkholderiales bacterium. Taxonomy (GTDB): domain Bacteria; phylum Pseudomonadota; class Gammaproteobacteria; order Burkholderiales; family JACQAP01; genus JACQAP01. The sequence continues at coordinate 816 of DATMZQ010000117.1, forward strand.
ACAGATCGCCCTCTTTAGTGGCGGTGGTTGGATCCGCGTTGTTCCCGTGTCCGGCGTGAAGGCCTGGGTGAAAGCCGAGCGGCTTACAATTACTTACGAAGACGGCATCTGGCGTGATGGCATCGCGCTCACCGTGCATGGGGGACGCGTCACCCTGCGTACCAAGGAAGAAGAAATCACGCTTGCCGGTGCTTTTGTTGACACCACGGATGCGGCCTTCATTCCGGACCGCGCGGTTGTCCTCGGTGTCGCCTCGCGCACCACACTCGCGATCACCGGCGCGACCTCGTATGGCATCGGAATCGCGGGCAACACCACGCAATTCGGAAACCTGCTTGGTATCGCACTCAACTCAGCAAACAACGGCGTGATTGGGCCAACCGCCTTCTATGCGGATACCAGGGTGCGGGTCACTGCCAACGGCGGCAGTTTCACCGCCGGCAAAGTGCGCCTGATCATCTACTTTCTTGAAATGTCCATTCCGAGCTCGTGACGCAATGCAATCAACTTTTGAAACCTGCTTATCGTTGCTGCTCGCACACGAGGGTGGTTACACAAATCATCCAAGCGATCCCGGCGGGCCAACCAATTTCGGCATCACCATTGAGGATTATCGCAGATACGTGAAGGTGAATGCGACCGCCGCCGACGTGCGCAGAATGAAGCTTGATGAGGCGAAAATCATCTACCGCGATAAGTATTGGGATGCGCAGCGCTGTGATGAGCTGCCGGCCGGCGTCAACTACGCGATTTTCGACTATGGCGTGAACTCCGGCACAGGGCGCAGCGGCAAGGTGTTGCGGCGGATGCTCGGGTTGCCGGACGACTCGAGCACCGTAACCGACGCGGTCATTGCAGCCGCGCGTGCGGCCGATCCGAAAATCCTGATTGCCGCCATCTGTGGCGAGCGCTTGCGCTTTCTCCAGGCACTCAAGACATGGCCGGTCTTCGGCGCTGGCTGGGGTCGCCGTGTGGCGGAGGTCAAATCAACGGCGCTTAAGATGGCGGCGGACGCTGCCAAGGCCAGCACGATGGCCCGCAAAAAGTAATTCAAGGCAAATTCGGAGAATACAATCGATGTGGAACAAGATCAGATCCTGGTTCGGGAACTCGGTCACAATTCTTTGGGCACGTGTGCAGGTGTTGGGGGGTCTAACGGCTGCGTCGCTGATGGCTCTCGCGTCTGACCCCAATGTGACCGGCACAATTCAATCCGCGCTGCAGCCAAAATTCATTCCGTATTACGTCATCGCTGTCGGGCTGATCACTGAAATCGCGCGCCGGCGTACGGCGGGGAGCTCAAAGTAGATGTTTTCTGCTGTCCTTTCCTGGCTGGGCAATCTGTTTGGCGGTCCGTTTGCAAAAGCAGCGGTTGACGCCTATCGCGCCAAACTGGCGGCTGAAAACACCAGCGAAAAGATTGCTGCCGATCTTGCCGCGCGCGAACTCTCGGTAGAGCAGCGCGAGCGCGAATTGGCCGCTGAAATGCTGATCGCGGAGCAAGGGCGTTGGTACACGGCATTGCCGCGGCCGCTGTTTGCCGCCGCATTCATAATTTACGTCTGGAAAGTGGTGGTCTGGGACAAGGTCCTGGGCCTCGGCGCGACCGATGCGCTCTCCGGCGACATGTCGCAATGGGCGATGGCGGTGGTCACCGCATATTTCGGCGGACGCACTTTCGAAAAAGTCGCGCGAGTTTTTGCGAAGAAATAGGCATGGCGTGCCACATCCCGTTACCGTTTTGCAGAAACGGCGGAGAGCGTGCTCGCAGTCGTCAATGAAACCACCTGGGCTGGCCCGGCGTTAAGAGATGTGGGGATTTGCGTGTGCATCCGAAATCCGGTCCGCGTTTGTGAAAGGAGAAAAAGATGGCTCACGTGCTGGAATATTTGCCAAAAGTAGAAAATTGGAAAAATTGGAAAAACGAAAAACGGCTACCTTACCAAGGGGTCGTAAAGCATGACTGGGTGCCTACCGGGCGCATCGATTTCGCAACGCGCCTGAATGGAAGCGCCGAAGAGGCCGAGCAGCCAAGTGAGTTCAAGTTGCTTGTAGAAGAACGCAGGATTGTCGAGAGCATCGCCGGAAATGAGAATCTGGAGATTCAGTGGAGACTTGCGACGCTGAAAGAAGCAAAAGCAGTCGTAACTCAGTACCACAAATACCTGTCGGAAAACGCACTTATCAAATCCATATTTGACGACACCATCGCATTGCCTCCACCAAAAAATAATTCGGCGAATTCTTCGGCGTAGTGGTGCGATTCTAAAAGCGCGACGCCAAAATTGCGTCAGCAGGCACTAGCGATAGCTTCTTTGCGGAATCCAGTGCCGCATAGCGGACAAGACATTGGGTTTGGCTCCGGCTCCCTTGGCGGCTGGGACCGGCCGCGTCTTGAGCGCTTCAAGCTGGGACTTGAGTGCAATGACCTCAACATTCAACGTGTAGCGCTGGAGCTTTAGACGATTGATCACATCGTCCCTTTTGCTCAGTTCGACAACCTGGCCGGTGCTCTTATCCTTGAGCTGCTTGAGGCTGATCTCAAGTCGGCGCGTGGCCATAGCAAATTCGGCGCGCAGCAAATCCCTGCCAGCCTGGATTTCCTTCATCGATAGCGGGAGGGCGGCTCGCAGGCGGCGTGTAGTCAGCCTCACCGCGCGGTCGTGAACAAGAGGTATGACAGCCACCGCGATGAGGGCAGCGAGTAGGAAGCCGATCCCCATGTACATGATCGGTTCAATCATTTCAGAAAAACCGCCAACTCAGTCATTCGGTTCCAAGGCTAGCCGCTAGTTCGGTCAGTGGTGTTGGCCGAAAACCCCCAGAAGGCGACCAACCATGAAATACAGTGTGCACGCGCCCCATACCAAACTTGCGCTGATGAGAATGGCGAACAGCGTTTCGATAAATCCAGCTGAAAAATTTAACAAAAAACTGTGCACCGGCCAAAGTGTTCCGGTAACGCACCCAAACAGAAGAATGATTCCCAGCAATATCAGTGACGTCGGAACGGACAGGTGGAGTTTCATATCTCACGGTCCAGCCATGCACGGCACTGATAAATAAGCCGCATCGAAGCCAATGCACACAACACCCTGACACCGTTCGCGCAACACAGTTAACCAGAGAGCTGTGGTGTATCAGGTCGAGAAACGTCCGAGCTTGTCGACTGGCCGGGCGAAGGTGCGTCAGGTCTTTTCAAGGACAGTAGTACCTCCAACCTCTTTCAATATACGTCGCGCGGTGCAGTGTTACTGCACTTTCGTGGCCCGACTCATTGATAACGGGCGACATCGTTCCGTTACCTTGGACGCGAACTGCATTCACAGGAGAAGTTGATGGACGTTCCGACAACTGCGGCATCCGCCGAGAAATCATTTGAGTCGGACACGGCTGAAGCTATCTGCAAGTTACTAGAGCAGACGATGCTGAGATATTTTCCTCAAACTGAGAACGATGCTGCTCAGCCCAAACCGTCCTCGGTTCCGCTGGTTCCTCACCGGCAAGAGAAGCCGCAAATCTAGCGTGCATTGCTTCCAGAACAGTGCAGCCCTTTTATCTTGGGGCCGTACTTCCCGCTGGAAGGGCGGACGATGGAGCTTTTCAGGAGAGTCCAACTGTAGCGCGATACCAAACGCAAGTTTTGTGACCCTCGTCACATGCGCTATCGCACGAGCGATCCTATTTCGAAATGAAGGCTGAGGATTGGGACACCCATCCACAGTAGGACAAAGACCATGACCGATACGAACATCGAAAAAAACGAAGAAAGTCTCCTTACTTACGAAGTTTCCGATGAGGCGCTTGAGACCGCGGTGGGAAGCATAATTGCAGGAAATTACACGCTCGCGGCTTGTACCGGCCTGTCGGTTTGTCCGGGTTGATCGCTCAACACCAACAATTGGAGGCATCCATGTCGAACAGCTTCCTGAACTGGAGCGGCCGGGCCGATATCGAAGGACGCGTTACAGAACGTCGTTGCCCCCCAAACCGGGATGAGCCGACGACGCCCGGCGATTACCACCTGCCGTTCGCCCAGGCTAAGGCTAAAGCAGCAAAATGGGTTTGGCAGGCTTATCTTATCTGATTGGCGCGCAGGACCGCGTCCAAAGGG
>DATMZQ010000118.1:0-5931 GCA_035573615.1 Burkholderiales bacterium
AGTCGCACGTTATATCGAGAACCCCCGCAACGTCCCCAAATGGGTCCAGTACCGGAGTTGCAGAACAAGCCAGGAAATGATTTGTCCGGATGTAATGGTGCCCCGCATAAACCACGATTGGCCGGCGCTCGACAATTGCAGTGCCTATTGCATTGGTACCCTTGTCTTGCTCGGCCCATGAGACTCCGGGTTTAAGCGCGATGTGCTGGGTTTTGGGCAAGAAGTCGGGATCACCCATCGAATGCAGGATGAAGCCGGTGCCGCTGCACAACAGCACGACGCTCCCTGTCCCGGTAAGCTGATGATGCAAGTGCTGCATGACCGGTGTTGCCAGGTCGATCAGGCTGCCAAATTGGCTGACGACAATGCGCAAATCCGTTTCGTCGACCCGTCCGATCTCGCGGATGCGATCATGCGCTACGCCAAAGGCAGCGCTTCGTTTCCACGATCGTTCGATAAAATCAGGGACGACCCCGTGCGGTACCCGTCCCTTGCTGAGAAATTGTCCATACGCGCGGCGGATCGCGGCCACGTCCGTGACAAGCTGCTGCTGTTTCATGCGACCTCCTCCCCCGTCTCGGCGCGTAAGTCACCGGACAAGAGTATTGCGTTACCGGAGGTCGTGGTGGAACCCTCTCCTGTTTGCCATGCGTTCACAACCACGAACCGGGTGGGGTAGGTTCCCGCGTTCTTTACGACGCTAACCTTCATACAATCACAGACGCACTGGCGAGGTCAACGCCCGTTGCAGCGTTCGCAAGCCCGTTCTTGCAGTGCAATAAGCCGTGTCCAAAAAATATGGATCGAGCAGGAGGCGTGGCCAACCGCAGCGAATATATGTGTTTCCCCGGCTTCGGATAAGACCACAGGCTGCGCGCTGTCCGGTAGTTCAGCGATCGGAGTTGCACAGCGCCATCGCGCTGCAATAAGTCAGAACGCCTGGATTCGCCTATCCCCGCCTGCGTTCAAGGCGCACGCCAACGTCGCGGGCGCTCGGCACGACGCCGCTCTTGGAAAGCTCAATGCGCGCCCACTGCGCGTCAAATTTTTCCAACAGGCATCCTGCGATCAATTCCGCCAGTGGCTCGAGCAGATGGAATTGATGCGAAGCAAAGCTGTCTCGCACCACTTCCACCACAGCGGCGTAATCAATGGTATCGGCGAGCCGGTCGGTCTTGCATGCCGTCAGGGACCAACGGCCGATTTCAATATTAACTTTTAGCGTGCGCGGCTGGCGCCGTTCAAACTCGTAAGCGCCGATCAGCGTGTCGAGTTGAATATCCCGGACAAAAATGACATCCATGTCAGCCGTCGATGTGTCCTGAGGCCGCTTCACCATTTCAGTCGTACTTGATATATTTGAAGCGCTGGTCTTCTTTTGGGGTGCCTTCCAGCGCGCCGCCCTCTTTGCCCGGTTGCCACTGCACGACTTCCTCGATTTTCTTGGCCAGTGCGAAGTCCTTTTCAGTGATGCCTTTGGCAGAGTGTGTAACCAGCTTGACGATTACGAATGCATACGAAACCGTGAGGTCCGGATGATGCCAGGCGGCTTCTGCGAGATGGCCCACGGCATTGACGACCATCAGCGTTGCCTTCCAGCCCCCGGTTTTGAATTTGCGACGCATCCATCCGTCCTCGTAATACCAGTGTGGCAGTTCAGCGGCCAGTCTCTGTTTGATTTCGGCTTCGGCATACGCTTTTTCGGCTGACTCGCCCATGAGGTTCTCCGCAACCAGAGGATAGGGGTTTCGAAAGCATTCTAGCCGGATATCCCGGCGACACGATGTGTTCCGTTCGCCCTCAAACACGACTAACATCCTTATTGTGAGTCGAAACCCTGCTTGCGGCTGCCGACGGCGCGCAATTACGATAACCAGTCTGTTGTCCAGAGCTGGTAGAGGACCATGGTCAAGTCTGAAGCATCACGCGTTGCCTGGGTCTTGACGGGCTCAGGACACTATCTCAAGGAATGCATGGAGATAGTGGGCAGACTGCCCGCGGTCGATTTGTTCCTGAGCGAGGCGGCCGGTGAGGTCCTGAAGATGTATGGGTACGATCTGGCTACGTTAAGACGCGGCATGAAGGTATTCCGCGACAACACGGCCAGTTCGGTGCCGGTGACCTTTTTGTACGGAGGCAATTACCATACGGTGGTGATCGGCCCGGCGAGTTCCAATACGGTGGCGAAATGCGTCGCAGGCATTTCCGACACACTGGCGACGAACATCTATGCGCAGGCCGGCAAATGCCGAATTCCGTCCATCGTGTTTGCATGCGACACCGCTCCGGCCTTGATCTCTGAAGCGCCCGGTGGCGATGTCTGGGTTTATCCGCGTGCGATAGATCTCGATAACGTGAACAGGCTTGCAAAGTTCGACCAGACCACGGTGGTGGTCTCGGTCGAAGAACTGGGGACGGCACTGGACCAGAGGTTGAGTTGTCTGAGCACATCCTCTTCCTGACCGGCCGGCTTGCCGAAAAAAACCTGCATCGCGTAATTGAAGCCATGCAGCCGGCGCCCTTCCAGCATTCCGTGCTGGCGCTTTCCCTGCAGGTTGCAGGATTGATGACCTCGGACATGATCCGCCGCAGGCTTCCTGCTCTGGCCGGCATCGACCGCGTGATGGTGCCGGGACGATGCCGCGGTGACCTCAACGAACTATCTTCCCATTTCGGAGTTCCATTCGAGCGTGGTCCCGAAGACCTGAAGGACCTGCCGCGCCATTTCGGACGTGAAGCCGCACCGCGGGACTTGAGCCGTCATGATGTACGCATCTTTGCGGAAATCGTCGATGCCCCGAACATGAGCCTGACGGAAATTCTCGATCAGGCGAATGCATACCGAAACGCTGGGGCCGACGTCATTGACCTGGGATGCCTGCCAGAAACGCCGTTTCCGCAATTGGAAGATGCAATCGGGGCTTTGCATGCATCGGGATTCCCGGTCAGTGTCGATTCAATGGACGCCGAGGAACTGCTACGCGGCGGACGTGCCGGTGCAGATTTTCTGCTGAGCCTCAAACCAGAAACCCTGTGGATAGCAGACCAGGTCGCTTCAGCGCCGGTACTCATTGCGTCCACGCCGAACGATATGGGCTCGCTGTATCAAGCCATCGAAGCCATGGAAAAGAAAGGCCGCGACTATCTGGTCGATCCGATTCTGGAACCCATCCATTTTGGTTTTACTGAATCGCTGGTGCGTTACCGGGACTTGCGCAAGCGTTTGCCCGACGCAAAGATCCTCATGGGTACCGGCAACCTGACCGAACTGACCGAAGTCGATACGCTCGGCGTGCAAACGCTGTTGATGGGGATCATCTCCGAACTGCAAATAAAGAATATCCTGACTACACAAGTCAGCGCACATTGCGCAGGGGTTATCCGCGAAGCCGACCAGGCGCGTCGAATCATGCATTCAGCGCGCGACGCCGGCGACTTGCCGCAAGGCTTCGGCGGAGCGTTGCTGGCGTTACACTCGCTCGATCCATTTCCCTGGAGTGCGCAGGAAATCGCAGCGACAGCGGCCGAAATAAAAGACCCAAGCTTTCGCGTGCAAATCAGCCCGGACGGCATGCATGTATACAACCGCGATGGAATGCGCACGGCGACCGATCCGTTCAAGCTGTTTGCGCACCTGGCATTGGAACAGGACGGCTCGCATGCTTTTTACATGGGAGTGGAGCTGGCTCGGGCCCAGATCGCCTGGCAGCTTGGAAAACGTTACGTGCAGGACAGCGAACTCGAATGGGGTATCGCGCAGTTGCGCGCAAGTAGCGATGCGCCTGTTACGTTGGTTGCGAGGCCGGTAACCTCCAAAACGAAAGCTGTTCCATGATTTTCGAGACGATTGTCAGCACCCGCGATGTGGCAGGCAGTGCTCATATCGCACCGATGGGCATTCGCCGTGAAGACGGATTCATTGTCCTCAGTCCATTTCGCCCGTCCACGACGCTGGAACATATATTGCGCGAGCAATGCGCGGTAGTGAACTACGTGGACGATGTGCGGATCTTTGCGGGTTGCCTGACCGGACGCTATCAGTGGCCCACGCAGTCCGCCGAACGTTTGACGTGCCCCCGGCTTTCCGCGGCGTTAGCACACTCGGAAGTCAATTTGGAGCGCGTGCAGGACGATCCGACACGCCCGCGGCTGTATTGCCGTGAGATTCTGCACGCAACCCATGGGCCCTTCCGCGGCTTCAACCGCGCGCAATCGGCGGTAATCGAGGCAGCCATCCTGGTGAGTCGACTCAACATGCTGCCGCAGGAAAAGATCGATGCCGAGATGGCGTATCTTGCCATCGGTCTGGAAAAGACGGCCGGCCCGCGCGAACTGGAAGCCTGGGGCTGGCTGAAGGAACGAATCGAACAATTTCGCAGCGCCAGAAAGGAAAGTGCCGCGTGACGATGATGCTGGCCAGCGTGCGGTCCCTGGACGAAGCATTGTCCGCGCTCGACAGCGGCGCTGACCTCATTGACCTCAAGGAACCGTCGCGTGGCGCGCTTGGCGCACTCGACCATGCCGCCGTCCGCATCTGTGTCCAGGCAATTGGCGGCCGGCGACCAGTAAGCGCGACCATCGGTGATGTTCCTTCCATGGAACCGAGTGCAGTGAGGGACGCGGTCGAATGCATGGCAGCCACCGGGGTGGATTTCATCAAAATTGGATTCTTCTTCCACCCGCACGCGAGCGATTGCGTGAGCGCACTTTCACGATTGGCACGCGAGGTCCGGTTGGTCGCGGTTCTGTTCGCTGACGCGCCTTATGATGCAGAGTTGATTGACCTGCTTGCTCGCAGAGGGTTTTCAGGCGCGATGCTGGACACCGCACAGAAAAACGGCAAGACGCTGCGCGATTGGCGGACCATGCGCGAACTCGGGAAATTTGTAAAACACGTGCAGGATCTCGGGTTACTGAGCGGCCTTGCCGGCTCGCTGCGCAGTAACGATATAGTGCCTCTGCTCGAGCTAGCGCCGGATTACCTCGGATTCCGCACTGCGCTCTGCGCGGATTGGGACAGAAGGAAAAGCCTCGACTGCGGGGCCGCATCCCGCATTCGGGCGCTTATTCCCGCTCATCACGGCCAGGAATTAACCATCCGCGAACTTCGGGTGTGACTTCGCGCCTCAGGTTGCCGAAGAGGTATGTTCCCTGCGCCGGTCGGCCACCCGCCGTTCCGGAAAAGAAATCGGCAGCACGAACGTGCGGCGGTTGCCGTCGCGCAATTCGATATCGATCCCGCGCCGCACGGGCCGCCGGGGGCGCAAGGTCGTAAGGACACTGGTTGGTCCGACTGTGAAGTTATAGATCTCCTCCATCGGGGCCGCATCTTTGGGTCGGCTGACTTCGAAATCCCGGCACAGCATCGCAATGACCATCTTGATTTGAAGCATCGCCAGCTGGCGCCCTGGGCACAAGCGTGGTCCTGCCCCGAACGGAATAAAAGCCTTCGCGTTATGCGCTCGTTCAGGGTCGCCTGAATTTTGCAGCCAGCGCTCTGGACGGAATTCATTTGCATCTGAAAAGTTCGCCTCCTGCACACCCAAGTGAGCGTTGAGGGCGAGAATAGGCGTGCCTTTCGGGACAAACACGTCCCGGATTTGCACGTCCTCGTTCGGTTCCAGAAACGTCACATGGCCAGCGACTGGCTTGCATCGCATGGCTTCATTCGTGAAAGCTTCGATGTACCGAAGTTTGTCTGCCGTTGCTGGATCCTGCCATGGCTGGTCCGCCATCCCGAGAACCGTATCGACTTCTTCCTGGACAGCAGCCTGGACGTTCGGGAACTCCATGAGGAAGTGCATCATGTAGGAAAGCGTATTGGCAGTGGTATCTTCCCCAGCCAGCAGCATAGTCATTACATTGGCAGAGATTTCCTCGTCGGTGGGCCCTTCGTCATCCTTTTCCTGTGCGGCGACCAAGGCTTCCAGA
>DATMZQ010000119.1:0-2930 GCA_035573615.1 Burkholderiales bacterium
TGAACTGCGCGATATCCGGAATGCGTTCTTCCTTATTGACGATCAGGTTGTAGACGGCGTCTAGATGTTCGGCACGCGCCTGTTCGATCAGATTTAACGGAGTGTTGTGATAGTGCCCGCCATAATTCATGTGCACATGCAGGTCCGCGCTAGCGAAGTGGCCATATTGCGCCGGTAGCCGCAGCGGCTTGAGCGCGATTGTCATCGTATTGCCGTCTTTCGTGATGCCGACTCGCCGTTCCGCGATGGCGTAGTCGAAGCCATGAGAGACCTGCAACTGCGCATCGCCAGTCGGTAGGACCACGGTGCATTCACCCGGGCAGTGGAAGTAATGGTTTTCGAAAGGTTGCAGGCTGCGATCAAAACCGTCGTCGGTATGCATCCAGGCGTTGTCGGGCGCGTAAGCGCGACCATCGGCAGCAATCACACTCACTCGGGCCGGCACTTTTTGGCCATGCTCGTCACGCACACTCAACTGGAGGCGACCGACCTCTTTTAGGTAATGCCGTTGCGTTGCAGTGATGCGAGTCCGCGCGCCGCCGAGGACTTCCTGAATCCAGAGCGAGGTATTGCCGTCCTCGTTACTGATATAACCAATCCGAGTGCCGTCTGGCGAAAAGCGCGCTTGAGTCCTATCGAAGTCACCAAAGGTCAATGGGAACGGTGCGGCACCCTGCATGGTTGTCAGCCACAGCTGTTGCCACTGGCGTCCGTGATAACTGCTGAACAAAATCCGCCGGCCATCTGGTGCGACTTGCGGTTGCGCGCGCCATGCCGTTTCTTCGCTGAAGATTTTTTTCAGATCTTCGGGCGCGTTCACAGCCACTGACCAGATATCGCCGGTTCCATAAGCCACCTCTCGGTTCGACACGAACAACAAGCGCTTCCCATCGGGCGTCCAGAAAGGATTGATGGCGTGGTCGGTGGGCGCGTAGTAGTAGCGATAGATCTTGCTCGTGTGCTCAGGTAGCAAACGTTTCGACGCGCTCAGGCGATCACCAGCGATCTCTGCGACATAGAGATTGAAATGGCCGCTGTCAGCGGTGGAAACGAAGGCGACCTGGCGGTCATCGGGTGAATAGCGCGGTTCGAGATTGATATCGCCCTGCGAGGTCAGGGCAACTTCCTTACCAGTTTGCAGATTGAGCTGCCACAACTCGAGCGCGTCATTTTGGTAGCGAGTGAAGATAATGTGTTGACCATCGTGTGACCAATCTGGTTGATAATCGTAGCCAGTCGCGTGAGTAATTTCGCGCGCCTCCTCGCTCCCAATCGTCTGGCGCCACAGCGAGCCACCCATACTATAAACAAGCTCCTTGCCATCGGGCGAAAAGGTTAATGCCGATGGGCCGCTCGTTAGCTGCGGCAGATACATCTCGCGGTAGTAATAATTGTGGGGCAACTGGATTTGCGCCGCTACAGGCTTGCGCTCCGCCAGCGCCGAGAAGGGAGAGAGTAACAACAGGCCAGCCAGCAGAATCTTGGGCTGGCACATTGTCATTCCCATTATTGAGTCATTGCTTCGACCAGGGCAGCCTCTAGCAAAGTCATTGCCTCGTCTACCTCCGCCACCGACACCATCAGCGGCGGCATGAAGCGCACTGTACTCTGCCCACAAGAGAGCAAGAGCAGGCCTCGATGAAATGCGCGCGTGATCACGGTATGACACGAAAATTTGCAAGGGTTGCGGCTGGCTCGATCGCTAACCAGCTCCATGCCGATCATTAGTCCTTTGCCGCGAACTTCTCCGATCACTTGGTGCCGCGACTGCAATTCGCGCAAGCGGTCCATAAAATAAGCGCCCACTTTCTCGGCATTAGCCGCGTACTCGCGTTCGATCAGGTCGAGTGTCACCAACGCGGCGGCGCAACATAGCGGATTTCCACCGTAAGTGTTCGCATGCGCGCCAGGCTTCCATTGTTGCATGATGCTTTTCTTAGCTACTACCAGACCGATCGGCAGGCCCGAGCCCAGGCCCTTGGCCAGCGTCATGATATCCGGCTGCACGTTCCAGTGCTGGCAGGCAAACATTTTGCCGGTGCGTCCTATGCCTGATTGCACTTCATCGAAAATCAACAGAATGCCGTGGCGATTGCAGAGTTGGCGCAAGCCCGCCAGAAATCCATCGGGCGGTACCAGGTAGCCGCCTTCGCCCTGAATCGGCTCGACCAGGATGGCGGCGACTTCGCTGGCTGGCACGTTGCTGACGAACAAGCCGTTCTCTATATAGTTAAGGACGGCCTGACCTTGATCCTCGCCCGCGAACAGCGGTCGGTAAGTATTCGGAAACGGCACGTGGGTGACACCCGGCATGGTCGCGCAACCTTGCTGCTGGGTTTGCTTACTGGAAGTGAAAGCCAGCGAACCCATCGTGCGCCCGTGGAAACCACCGAGAAAGCCGATGAATCGCGAGCGTCCACTGACATAGCGCGCCAGTTTCAATGCGCCTTCCACCGCTTCGGTGCCGGACTGGCAGAAAAAACTCTGCACCGGCTCCCCCATCGGTGCCAGTGCATTGATCTTTTCGGCGAGGGCGACTTGCCCTTCGTGCCAGTAATCAGAAGAAATGTGCAGAAACCGATCTGCAGCGTCTTTGATCGCTTGAACCACCTGCGGGTGTGAATGGCCCGTGCTGCAGACGGCAATGCCTGCGGCAAAATCCAGGAACCGATTGCCATCTACGTCCCAAACTTCGACACCGCGACCATGCGACATCACAAACGGGTGCTCGCGCGGATACGACGGCGACACCACTTCGGCATCTCGCGCCAGGATGGCGCGCGCTTTTGGGCCAGGCAATTCCGTCCGGATGGCGCGCCTGCGATCGGGATTCTTGTTCATGCGTTGACCTGGCTTGTTAACGGACGCGGAGTTTTTCTGGATCGAAGCACATCACCGGCATGAGCAATTTCCGTTCGCTTATGCAGGTC
>DATMZQ010000120.1:0-5379 GCA_035573615.1 Burkholderiales bacterium
TCGCGACGCTGATCTTCAGGTCATCACCGATAAGGATGCAGAAGGCATCGATATCTTGCGGCATTCGACCGCTCATTTGCTGGCTCACGCAGTAAAAGAGCTTTATCCGGACGCGCAGGTCACCATCGGTCCAGTGATCGAAGACGGTTTCTATTACGATTTTGCTTACAAGCGCCCGTTCACGCCAGAGGATCTCGCAGCAATCGAACAGCGCATGGCGGAAATTTCCAAGCGTGATATCAGGGTGGAGCGTCAGGTCTGGGATCGTAACCAGGCCATCGAATTTTTTCGCAAGCAGGGCGAAGAATACAAGGCACAGATCATCGGTGCGATTCCGGGAAACGAGACAATTTCCCTGTATTCGCAAGGCAATTTCATCGACCTGTGCCGCGGTCCGCACGTGCCTTCCACCGGCAAACTCAAGGCATTCAAGTTGCTCAAAGTGGCCGGCGCGTATTGGCGGGGCGATTCTCACAATGAGATGCTGCAACGGATTTATGGCACCGCGTGGGCCAAGAAGGAAGATCTGGATGCCTATCTTTTCCGCCTTGAAGAGGCGGAAAAGCGCGACCATCGCAAGCTGGGTAAACAACTCGATTTGTTCCATACCCAGGAAGAAGCCCCCGGCATGGTGTTCTGGCATCCCAAGGGTTGGGCGATCTGGCAGCAAGTCGAACAGTACATGCGTCGCACGCTTTCTCATCATGGCTACCAGGAAGTGCGCACCCCGCAGATTATGGATCGATCGTTGTGGGAACGATCCGGACACTGGGAAAACTACCGTGAATTGATGTTCACGACCGAATCGGAAAAGCGTGACTACGCGGTCAAGCCGATGAATTGTCCCGGGCACGTACAGATTTTCAACCAGGGCCTTAAGAGTTACCGGGATTTGCCGCTGCGCTTGGCTGAGTTTGGTGCGTGCCACCGAAATGAACCTTCTGGCGCTTTGCACGGAATCATGCGGGTGCGCGGTTTCACGCAAGACGATGCCCATATTTTCTGTACTGAAAGCCAGGTGCGGGCTGAGGCTTCGGCTTTTATTGAGCTACTGCAAAAGGTCTATGCCGATTTTGGATTCACCGAAATATTGATCAAGTTGTCGACGCGCCCGGCCAAGCGCATTGGATCCAATGAAACCTGGGATAAGGCCGAAAGCTCGTTGAAGGCCGCGCTCGATGCAAAGAACCTAAAGTGGGACCTGAACCCAGGGGAAGGTGCCTTTTACGGCCCCAAAATTGAGTTTTCCCTGAAGGATTCGATCGGACGCGTTTGGCAGTGCGGAACCTTGCAGCTCGACTTCGAATTGCCCGCGCGGCTTGAGGCCGAATATATTGCCGAAGACAACAGTCGACGCCTGCCGGTCATGCTGCACAGGGCGATCCTGGGCTCTATGGAGCGCTTCATTGGCATTCTCATTGAGCATTATGCCGGCGCCCTGCCACTTTGGTTATCGCCCGAGCAGGTTGTGGTCCTCAACATCTCGGAACATCAGGCGCAATATGCCAGTCAGATTACCCAGCAACTCAAGGATGCTGGGTTGCGTAGCTTTGCCGACTTGAGGAACGAGAAAATTACCTATAAAATACGAGAACATAGTTTGCAAAAGTTGCCTTATCAAATCGTCGTTGGCGATAAGGAGGTAGCCGCAAACGCCGTTGCCGTGCGACTTCGCAGCGGAAGCGATCTCGGACAGATGCCGTTGGATGCGTTTATCAGGCGGGTGAAATCCGAGTTGCCGCATACGGGGAGCGCGGCTTAATTTTTTGATGGAGGCTTGCTTATAGCTCAGGATAGGGATGTCAGGATCAATGGCGAAATAACAGCGCCGGAGGTCCGGCTTATCGGTATGAAAGGTGAGCCAATCGGGGTCGTCAGTCTCGCCCAGGCAAATGCCATGGCGGAAGAGCTGGAAATCGATCTGGTCGAAATTGCGCCAACGGCACAGCCGCCAGTGGCGCGGCTGATGGACTTTGGCAAGTTCAAGTACAGCGAGGCCAAGAAAAAACATGAGGCCAAGCTCAAACAAAAACAGATCCAGGTAAAGGAAGTGAAATTCCGGCCAGGCACGGATGCCGGGGACTACCAGATCAAATTACGCAATCTGACCCGTTTTCTGAACGAAGGCGACAAGACCAAAATTACCCTGCGCTTCCGCGGCCGGGAAATGGCACACCAGGAATTTGGTTTCAAGCTTCTCGAACGGGTAAAGGCGGACCTTGAACCCTACGGGGTGGTCGAGCAGTTTCCAAAAATGGAAGGCCGCCAGATGGTCATGGTGATGAGTCCGAAGAAGAAGTAGTGAAGTAGCAAGGTTGGCTGGCAGGTGTATCCGAACGAATGGCGGATTCCGAAACAGGACGGCAAGAATTCGGGCCATCAGTTCGTCAAAACAAGTGATTCCCAGGCAACAAAGCGCCCTGCAAGGGACGCCTGGAGTCAAGCTAAAATATGTAAGGAGTAATAAATGCCAAAACTCAAGTCCAAGAGCGGCGCCGCGAAGCGCTTCAAGGCGCTCGGAAGCGGCCGCTTTAAACGCACGCAGGCAAACCTGCGGCACATCCTGACCAAGAAATCGACCAAGCGCAAACGCCATTTGCGCGGTAACACGGCAGTCAGTCCGTCGGATCATGGTCACATTCGTTCAATGCTTCCTTACGCATAGCGGGAGACCACCATGCCAAGAGTCAAACGTGGTGTAACCGCTCGTGCACGGCATAAGAAAGTTCTCGAGAAGTCAAAAGGCTTTCGTGGCCGCCGCGGCAATGTGTACCGGATCGCCAAACAAGCAGTCATGCGTGCGGGCCAATACTCGTATCGCGATCGCCGCCGCAAGAAGCGGGATTTTCGCGCATTGTGGATCGTGCGCATCAACGCCGCAGCCAGAGAATTCGGCATGACGTACAGCACTCTGATCAATGGACTGAAGAAGGCTGCAATAGAAGTCGACCGCAAGGTGCTTGCCGACATTGCCGTATTCGATAAATCAGCTTTCGAGCGGATCGCGAGTCAGGCAAAGGCGAGCCTCGGCGCCTGAAGCGGAAAGTAAAATGAAAAAGGAGGCTGGAAGGCCTCCTTTTTTTTGTTCAGTCCCGTTGCGGCCAACGGGCTCACTTGGTTCTAGCATGCGACGAGATGGATAACCTCGACGACATCATTGCCAACGCAAAATCGACTTTCGACAATGCTGCTGACCTGGCCGCGCTCGAGCAAGCCAAGGCGCGTTTCCTTGGGAAGAATGGTGCGCTAAGCGAAATGTTGAAAGCGTTGAGCAAGCTTCCGGCTGCGGAACGACCGCAAGCCGGCGCCATGATCAACAAATCGAAGGAACATGTTGAAGCCTTATTGAAGGCGCGCCGCGAAGCGATCGAGATGGTGTCCCTCGAAGCAAGACTCTCGGAAGAAGCGCTTGACGTGACGCTTCCCGGCCGTGGGCGCAACCGCGGCAGTATCCATCCGGTCATCCGCACGTGGCAGCGGGTCGAGACGCTATTCCGCTCTATGGGGTTTGACGTAGCGGACGGGCCGGAAATAGAAAATGACTGGTATAACTTTACTGCGCTCAATCAGCCCGAAAATCATCCAGCCCGCTCGATGCACGATACGTTCTATGTCGAAGGAGGGCTCCTGCTGCGTACGCATACCAGCCCGATGCAGGTCCGTTACGCCAGGAGACACAAGCCGCCAATCAAAGTCATTTCGCCAGGTCGAACGTATCGGGTCGACTCGGACGCCACTCATTCGCCGATGTTTCATCAAGTGGAAGGACTGTGGCTGGACGAGAATATCAGTTTCGCTGACCTCAAAGGCGTTTACACCGATTTTCTGCGCAAGTTCTTTGAAACCGATGCGCTGGAAGTGCGTTTCCGGCCATCCTTTTTCCCATTCACGGAACCGTCCGTGGAAATTGATATGGCCTTTCCGGCCGGCCCTCATAAAGGCCGGTGGCTTGAAATTTCTGGAGCGGGACAGGTTCATCCCAGCGTCGTGCGCAATTTCGGCCTCGACCCCGAGCGTCACATTGGCTTTGCTTTTGGCAGCGGGCTAGAGCGACTCACCATGCTGCGCTATGGGATAAACGACCTGCGGCTGTTCTATGAGGGCGACCTGCGCTTTCTGAAGCAGTTCACGTAAGGCGAGATCCATGCAATTTCCGGAAAAATGGTTGCGCGAGCTGGTTGATCCCGAACTTGGATCAGACGGTCTTGCTCATCTGTTAACCATGGCGGGACTCGAGGTGGAAGAATGGCGACCCGTTTCTCCGCCATTCTCGGGTGTAGTAGTAGGTGAAGTTCTTGCAGTGGAAAACCATCCCGGCGCAAACAAACTGAAGGTGTGCCGGACCAACGTAGGAGCGTCTCAGCCTGTCAGCATCGTATGTGGTGCACCAAACGTCGTGGCGGGCATGAAAGCCCCGTGTGCACTGGTCGGCGCAAAGCTGCCGCAATCCATTACGGGCCAATCGTTGGAGATCAAGGTCTCCAATGTGCGCGGTGTTGAAAGTCACGGCATGCTGTGCTCCGCGAGGGAACTCGGCTTGTCAGAGGACCATAGCGGTCTGCTGACGCTGAGACAGGATGCTCCCGTGGGGACTAACGTGCGCGACCTGCTTGACCTGAACGACCACATATTCACCGTCAAGCTGACGCCCAACCGGCCCGATTGCCTTTCGGTACTGGGCATGGCTCGCGAAGTCGCGGCCCTTACTCGTGCACCATTGCGCGCCCCTGATATTTACGCGGTTCCAAAGGTCAGTGAAGCGGCGTTTCCGGTAAAGATTTCGGCGCCGGACGGTTGTGGCCGCTTCACAGGACGCGTCATCCGTAACGTCAATGCAAATGCCCCGTCTCCCGAGTGGATGAAACGACGGCTCGAGCGGGCCGGGCAGCGTCCAATTTCTGCTTTGGTCGATGTGACAAATTACGTGATGCTCGAATTGGGACGGCCATTGCACGTTTACGACCTTGACAAATTGAAAGGTGCAATCGATGTGCGCTTCGGCAGGAAAAGTGAAACATTGAAACTCCTGAACGAGCAAACCGTGCACCTTGATGAAACAGTGCTGACGATCACCGACGAGCGTGGTCCGATCGGGCTGGCAGGAATAATGGGCGGTGATACGACCAAGGCTGATCTGACCACAAGGAATATATTTCTCGAGGCGGCGTTCTTCTACCCGGATGCCATTGCAGGACGAGCGCGACGCTACAACTTCACAAGTGACGCCTCTCACCGCTTCGAGCGCGGTGTCGATTTCAATAACAATATCGACGGGATTGAGCGGGCCACGGCTTTGGTCCTGGAGATCTGCGGCGGTGAGCCGGGCCCGGTTCAGGACAACGTGGCAAGCTTACCGAAGCGTCGTCCTGTAACAATGAG
>DATMZQ010000121.1:0-3397 GCA_035573615.1 Burkholderiales bacterium
CGTCTTGCGTGCCAATCTGAGACCGCGCCCAAGGTCCGACAGCCGCGGCGAAATCAGCACCATGTCAGCCGCGCCCTGCGCCAACGGCGCACCCGAGCCCATGGCAATCGAGACCTGGGCCTGTGCCAGGACCGGCGCATCGTTAATCCCATCGCCAATCATTGCGACGACCGCACCATCCTGCTGCATTTGCTTGACTGCGGCGAGTTTCTGATCTGGCAGCATACGCGCCTGCTGGTACGGAATTCCGGCGCTGGCCGCTGCTGCGCGCACCGCGTGGGTGCCATCGCCGGAGAGCAGCATGACGATGTGCCCCGCCGCGCGCAAGTCCGACACCAGCTCGCACGCATCGTCTCGTACCCGATCTTCCAGCAGGAATTGCGCGAGCGCGCCCTGCTCGTCTCCAAGCCATACGCTGGTTGCGCTGGAAGCGGACTCTTCCGCAAAGGTTGTTGGTCCCAATTCTGCGACGAATTTTTTTTGCCCGATGCGCAAGCGCCGCCCGTCAACGCGGCCTTCGATCCCCTGCCCCGGAAAATTTCTAATTCCGGAAACGGCCAGTGGTTGATCTGCCGCAGCCGCCACGATCGCTTTGCCAAGCGGATGCTCCGACCGGCTCTCCAGCGCCGCAGCAAGCGCAATGGCGCGATAGTGGTCCGCATTGCCGAGCAAGTGCACTTGGACCAATTGCAGCCGACCTTCTGTTAGCGTTCCGGTTTTGTCGAACACGAAATGCGTCGCTCGCGCGAGTGTTTCTATGGCCTGCCCGCGCGTAACCACTATACCGAGCCTTGCCATCGCGGCTGTCGCTACCGCCATCGTCATCGGTGTGGCCAGGGAGAGCGCGCAGGGACAGGTGACCACCAGTACTGCTATGGCAACAGGCAAGGCACGCGCTGGATCGACCCACATCCAGTACAGTGCGGCGGCCGCCGCTATGGCCAGCACAAGCGCTACGAACTGGCCCGCGATTCTGTCGGCGAACTGTTGGAGCGGCGGCCGCTGCTGCATGCCGCGCTCCATCAGGCGCACGATGCCGGATAGCACCGTATCGGCGCCAATGCGCTCGACGCGTACGGTTACCGGGTTCCCGCGATTCAGAGAGCCGCCGATGACAGTATCACCAACATGCTTCGCGATGGGACTACTCTCGCCAGTCAACAGCGCCTGGTCGGCTTGCGTGTCGCCACTCTCGATGCATCCGTCAGCCGGGAAATTTTCGCCGGGCCTCACCAGCACACGATCGCCGGGCCGAAGTGCGGCTGCCGGGATGGTCTCGATTGCCCCGGTATCGCCAGCATCGCAAAAACGCCGGGCTACTGCAGGCATGGCGCGGCCCAGATATTCGAGGTATGCGGCAGCACGATGGCGCGCATGCAACTCAAGATAGCGGCCGCCCAGCAGGAAAAACACGAACATTGCAATTGAATCGAAATACACCGCACCGTGCTGCGTAACCGTCGCCGCCACGCTGCCAATGAAGGCCGTGCCGATACCCAGGGCAACCGGTACATCCATGCCGGTCCGGCGTTGCTTCAGATCGCGCAAGGCTCCGCGGAAAAATGGCAGAGAGGAATAGAACACGACAGGACAAGTCAGGATAAGGCTTGCCCAGTGCATCAAGGCTAATGCATCAGCGGAAAC
This sequence comes from Burkholderiales bacterium, assembly GCA_035573615.1. Taxonomy (GTDB): domain Bacteria; phylum Pseudomonadota; class Gammaproteobacteria; order Burkholderiales; family JACQAP01; genus JACQAP01. Next base: position 1,645 of record DATMZQ010000121.1, read on the forward strand.
GCCAGCTTCGCCTGAGACGTACGCCGGATACGCATACATCATGATCTGCATCATCCCGAGCCCGGCGATCGCCAATCGCAGCAATGCATCGCGGCGCTCGCGCTTGCGGCTGGTTTCCATTGCGCCTGGGTCATACGGAAAGGCGCGATACCCTATGGCCTGTATGGCGGCAAGAATCCCCGAAAGTTGAATGCTGCGCGTATCCCAGCGTACTGTTGCGCGCCGGGTCGTGTAGTTCACGTGAATGGCGATGACGCCAGGCTGGCGGGCGACGTGCGCCTCATTGAGCCAGATGCACGCCGGACAGTGAATGCCGTCCAGTATCAGCGCTGCTTCACGCTCGTTCACGGCGATGTCACGCACAAATCCGCGTTGGATTTCCTCTCGATCGAAAACGAGCAAGTCGGAAACGACGGCAGGAATCGCCTCCCGTGGCGACTCCGGAAACCGGTCGCGGTTGCGATAGTAGTCTTCGAGTCCATTGCCGACGATGGCTTCGGCTACGGCCACGCACCCCGCGCAACACATGGCGCGCGGCAGGCCGCCGATGACTGCGTGCAACTCCGGCCCACGCGGCACAGACTGTCCGCAGTGGTAGCAGGCTGCATCATGCGTTCCTCGCGCCGTTTGCCGCACTTCGCCCATCGCAGGCGTGATGGCCGTTGGCGTTGATCCGTTCACAGCTGCGACGGCCAATTAAGGGTGGCCGCGGCCCGCCGCATCAGCCCGGGGTGCCCGTACGCTTGCCGGTGGTGAATCCGAACACGCTATACGCCGGGCACCAACGGATGAGGCCGGTAGCCAGCGGCACGATGCCGATCAGCGCCAGCCAGCGGGCGTTACCTTCCAGCAGGAAGAAGGAAAACAGGATTGCGACACCCGCAATGACACGGATGGCGCGGTCGGTACTGCCTACGTTTTCGTTCATGATCATTGGCTCCAGATATGGTAGTCGAACCTGATCATAGCGACCAGACGCTGCCGGACTCTTGACCCAGATCAAGGCCTGGGCATGGCGCCGAGTGACGCGGCGATCTCCCAAGCCAAGCAGGCGTCCGCTATTGCGAGTGTGCTCCTCCGCGCACTTCGAAATGGATTCGGTCCAGCTCCGCGCCATTCGCATCGACCAGCACGAGGTCGTGCTGACCCGTTTGCGGCGCCCACCATACCGATTGCTCCGTTAGCTCCATGGGTTCACCATCCAGTTGCCAGCGTTGTCCCGTCAACTGAGGAACCGCTACAAAGCGCACACGCTGCACGCTGGCCGGTATGTCGGGGTCGAGCGCAATGATGCTGCCATTGCCCGGATAAGCGATGCCTGAACGAACTGAACCTGGTGATTTGGAAGCGACGACATCGAGTTCAGTACCAGCGATGAAGTATTCATGTCGAGCCGCTTCGATGTCCTGCTCGTATTCGATACGGCGCATGAGGACGTCATGGGGTTTCTGCGGCGGCATGGAAGCCGTTCGGCGGTGCAGGTAGTCGACCAGCCCGGCCCACACCGGAGCCGCACCCGTCACCCCGGACACATCATGCATCGGACTGCCGTCGAAGTTGCCGACCCAGACACCGACCGTGAACCGCTCCGTAAAGCCGACACACCAGTTGTCCCGCATGTCTTTGCTGGTGCCGGTCTTGACAGCTGCCCAGTAGCGCGAAGCAAGCGGATTATCAAGGCCGAAAGTCACGCTGCGGGCAAGCGGGTCGGACAGCATGTTGCCAACGATCCACGCAGCAGCCGGATCCACGA
>DATMZQ010000122.1:0-5877 GCA_035573615.1 Burkholderiales bacterium
CGCGGGCAGCCAGCAGGGCCCTGCGCTGCTTGCTGAGTTGGCGAATGTGGAACACGCCCGCCAGCAGGATGGCGGAAAAAACCGCCAGCGAAGTCCAAATCGCCCGGTAGTCGACTTTGTCTTCATAGCGAACTGACAGCCACTTCTGCGAGATTTCGCGCTGCTCTTCGTGGCTGATGCTCAACAGCACCTTGTCAAGGATTCCGACCAATTCCGGCCAGTCCTTGCGTACACCGACCGAGAATCCCTGCGGCTGCAACGCTTTTTCGACGGCAGTCGCTATTTTAAGATTGCTGATCTGCCGGTATCTGATCGTGTAGACGATCGGGAAAATATCATCGACAAGGCCGTCGGTTTTCCCGGTTGAGACAGCCATCAGACCTTCAAGAAGATCCGGGTAAGCTGTCACGTTGAAATTCGGATACACCCGTGCCGCCAATTGCTTCGAGGAGTGTCCCTCGACAACCGCGACCCGGTTTTCCTGAAAATCCTTGAGTCCGGATACAAAACTGTAATTATCCCGGGTAACGATCACATTGACGTAATGCAAATAGGGTTTGGTAAAATTCAGGAACTGTTCGCGGTCTACCGAACTGGCAACCGCCAGTACGACGTCCAGCTCTTTTTTCCGCAGCTTGCTTTCCACAATGCCGAAATCCGGCAGCTGGTTAACCTGGAAGCGAGTACCAAGCTTGTAGCGGATGATCTCGAGGTAATCAGCTACCACGCCGACAAAATGGCCCCGGCTATCCTGAAATTCATAGGGCGCATAATTTGTCTCCGCGCCGATGCGGATCACCGGGTGGTTTGTCAGCCATTTTTTCTCTTCTGGCGTGAGCTCAACAAAAGCCGGCGCGCTGGTGGGCTCGGCCATCGCAATAGTACCCACGACCAGGCCGCCCGCCGCCAGCGAGGATGCCGCTATAGTTGCAAGCAAATACCACTTCAGTACGCGCAATGCCAACACTGAACCCTCATCGCTTCAAAACCGTACCCGACTGCCACAGAACGACGCCTGGGAGCACGCAGCATTTACACCGTGATGGCTCTGGCAGTGTCCGTCATCAGGAATGAACGTTTCCTCGGATTGTCGGCCAATTTGTGCCGCTCCGGAAGCCCGGCGGCTTGGCAGGGCGGTGGAATGAAAATCCGGCCTCTTTCCGACTTGCATCTTGAGCATTCAGGACGGCATCCGCCGTTTGAATTGCCGCCCGTCACCGCCGATGTGGTCGTTCTCGCTGGCGACATCGACAACGGCACTCGAGCCGTTGACTGGGCAGAGCACACCTTTCCCGGCAACACCGTGCTGTATGTGCCTGGCAACCATGAATTCTATGGAACAAATCTTCCCGAAGCCGCCGCGGCGCTGCAGGAACGCACACTACGCAGCGGCAACGTGCACCTGCTGGACAACAAAGAGCTCCTTGTCGACGGTGTGAGGTTTCTGGGCAGCACGCTTTGGACCGATTTTGCGCTCCTCGGCGTAGAGCGCCAGGAGCAAATATTCGAGGAAGCGCGCAAATACGTGCTGGACTTCCGCAAGATCCGAATGGGGAAGGATTTCCTGACGCCGCAACAAACAGTTTGCTTGCATCAGCACGCGCTGCTTTTCCTGGAAGCGCGGCTGCAACAACCCTTCCCCGGCAAGACAGTGGTCATAACACATCACGCACCGCATCCGGGCAGCGTGCATCCACGTTGGACCGGCAATCTGTGCAATCCCGCGTTTGTTTCCGATTTAAGGCGGCTGATGGGCAAATCCGCCCTGTGGATCCATGGCCATACCCATGACAGCTTCGATTACTGCGTCAATGGCACGCGCGTGCTTGCCAATCCGATGGGTTATCGAAGTTCGAACTGGCGGGATCCACAAACAGCAAACAAACCGATGATGGTATACACGGAAAACGCCCGGTTCGATGCAGGCCTGGTGATCGAAATCTGAGTTCTGCTTCCTGCAGTGTCAGGCTGGCATCAGCAAGGCCGTTAATCAAGTTGCAACTTCAGACAGGTGAGCTTATTTGCCGATCAGAATTTTTATCAGTTGCGGGTCCGTGATTGAGGCTGCACGAACTTCTTCATCCAGTGCGGACTGGAAGTTTTGGGCCTTGTTGACCATGGTCAGAGCTTCACGAGCCTCGAAGAAATGAGCTAGATGTTCCAGTTCAGCTGTCGTAAAGGTTTGGGCCATGCTGCGCGAGATAATGCCGCGCAACGATGCCATGACATCTGCATCGGACAAGGCGGCCAGCGCGCGTTTGTGTTGCTCGGCGGGCAGAGTTTTGAGCGATTCGTAGAGTTGGCGGGTTGCAACCATCCGGTAGGCCGGGAGCTTGAACAATTGATTCGCCGCTTCCAGCCGGTTTGCCTCGGTATCAGGCGCGGGTGCCGCGTAGCCCAGGGACGATAGGGCAAGACAAATAACGAACAGAAAACTGCGTGTCATGCTACCTCCTTCCGATGATTGGTGAGCCGTGGAACGGTCAATGCAGCGGCCGCAGCGGGATTAACGCATGACCTTTTTCAACGTATGGCGACGGGCGCGGATATGCGGGCGAATTTCCTTTGGCCAGCGTCCCTTGTCCACCGCCTCGGCCCAGGCATCGCTCAGCAAAACTTCGGCGCTTTCCAACTCGTAGATCGCGCTGTATTTCGGCTCTCGTTCAGCAACCAGCGCTTTTTTCTGTCCGTCTATTCTCATGCTTGCATCCGGTTCCGTCGTAACCCGTGTGACGGCCAGAACACCTGGCACCGCGAGCAAGAACGGCACATGCTCACTGTCGTAAAGCTCATTGAACAAAATTTCCTGTGCCGGATCAACGTCAAGGCTGGCGGTAAAAACATATCTCGTTTTCGGATGCATCGTATTCCTCCGTATAGTGTGGTATCGGTTCAGCAATGTTATCAGCCACCAGGCGAAGTGCGCTTGCCGCTTGGCCGCGCAGCAGGAAGTGCGCGGCACGCTTGCGCCTTCGCATTTATGAAATTCAAGGAGCTTTTGATGAAAAAATGGGCTTCTGCACTGACCGCAGTGATCGTTGCGCTAGCCAGCAGTTGCGTTCTGCCAGCCGAGCGGTACCGCATCGATCCTGACCATACGTTCGCTCATTTCGCCGTGGTGCATACCGGTGTCTCGTCGGTACGCGGACGCATGGGTATCACAAAGGGTATCGCCACATTTGATAGGGAAAAGGAGACCGCGGAAATTAACGTGGATCTCGATCCCCGATCAATCGATACTGGGGTGAAAAAACTGGACGCGGTCTTGAGCGACGAGATGTTCTTTAATGTTGCCAAATACAAAACTGCGCGCTACAGCGGCCGCGTTCTGGCAGCCGAGCGGTACCGCATCGATCCTGACCATACGTTCGCTCATTTCGCCGTGGTGCATACCGGTGTCTCGTCGGTACGCGGACGCATGGGTATCACAAGGGGTAGCGCCACATTTGATAGGGAAAAGGAGACCGCGGAAATTAACGTGGATCTCGATCCCCGCTCAATCGATACCGGGGTGAAAAAACTGGACGCGGTCTTGAGCGACGAGATGTTCTTTAATGTTGCCAAATACAAAACTGCGCACTACAGCGGCCGCGCCGTAAAGTTTCAGGATGGCGTTCCTTGGGAATTTGAAGGCGATCTGACCTTACATGGCGTGACCAGGCCAGTGCGTCTGATCGCGGAACATTTCGTGTGCAAACAAGTGAAAATTATGGTGTTGGACCGTTTCGTCTGTGGCGGCGATCTACAGACGACGCTGAAGCGGTCGGACTTCGGACTCGACAAGTACACTTCTATGGTAAGCGACGACGTTCGTCTAACGATTTCGGTCGAAGCGATCCGCGAAGACAAATAGGCTACCAGCCGAACATTCCCAGGATTGACCCGGACGGTTCATCTTATGTTGGCGATTTCCCGCAATTGCTGGTCATAGTACGCGGACAGGGCTTTGATGCTCTGCTTAAGTGACGCCTTCGCCTGCTCGTATTTCCGGTACTCCGCTGCGACTGAACGGTCACGAATATCCGATGATGAACTGCCTCGATCACCTCCCGCTGGAACGGAGAGACGGTTCACATCCAGCGCGGGGGCCTTTTCCAGTTTGCGCTCGAGTTCGCTGAGTCGGCTACGCGATCGATTGAACTCGCGTGTCAACGCGGAATACCGCCTATCCGTGGCGCGAACGCGGGCCTTGCGATATTCCTGCAGCTGGTGCGTATTCGCTTCCATATCGGTTATGACGACAGCGACCCGGTCGTTGATCTGCTTTAGCTCCGGATAGGCTCGCGCCGGGACCGCCATGACTTTGGATTGTGCCAGCAAATCCACGGCCGCCACCGTTGTCCCGGGATACAGCATTGGGGCAAACGACAAGGCAAAAAACGTTACTTTGTTGCTCAACAATCCCATACTATCCGGCTACCCCCGACTCGGAAAAGTACATCAGCATCAGAAAATCATGCTGTTATGATTCCTAGCTGTTTCAATAAGCAAGTTTCTCGCCCAAACGGCTCATTCATGCAAACCCATACAATTTTTCCGGATTTTCGACCAGCACCTCATGCAAGGTGTTTGCGTCCGGCACCCAGCTGGAAATAAGATCGAACAGGATCGCATCGTCCGGTTTGTTTGCCAGCTCTTTTACCGTCGGATGCGGCCAATCGCTTCCCCAGATCATGCGGTCGGGTGCAGCCGCGATGAAGGCTCGGGCCACCGCACTGGTGTCCGCGTAATCGGGCGGACCGACTTTTGTATCATGGTAGGCGCCAGATACCTTCACCCACGCGCGGCCTTTTTCGACCAATGCCAGGATGGTTCCATATGACGGATGCTGGACGCCAGCCGGCTGTGGCACGCGGCCCAGATGATCGAACACGATCTGCGCCGGCAGACGACCGAGCAGGTCTTTGGCTTGCACAATCTGATCGCCCAGCATATGAATCTGCACATGCCATCCCAGATCATGCACGCGCTTGGCCAGCGGCTCCAACATCTGTAGTGACGTCGCGCCTTTCTGCACAAGATTGAAACGAATACCGCACACGCCCTGACCGGCAAGTTTTCGCAGCTCTGCATCAGTGACCGTATCATCTACAACCGCGACAACGCGCGCGCTAGCCCCGAGTCTGGCAGCAGCTTCGAGCGATGGACGATTGTCCGTTCCGTACGTCGACGGCGTGACGATGACAGTCCGAGATGTGCCGATGCGCTGTTGAAACAGCCGGTAGTCTTCGATGGTTGCATTGGGCGGTCGCAGGGTGGCAGCGGCTGCAGCCGGAAAACGATCGTCGTAGAAGTGGATATGACAATCGGTTGCAGCGGCAGGTGCCTTCAGTTTTGGCGCTTCCGTCCCAGATGAAAAGGGAACCCGGTACTCGGCCGCATGGATTTCTCCCAATGACATTCCACCCGCTGCTGCGAGCGCTGCCAGGCCCGCTTGTTTCATAAACGTCCGGCGTTCATCGTTCGCCATATCAGTTCCTCCTGTGTGAAGCGGTTGATGCATCAGCATTGTAGAGCCCAGATCCCCGGATCACCGCGGCCTAAGCGTCCGTGGGGTGCATCGCTCCGGGATTGCGGAATCCAGAATGTTAATCCTGAACTCACGCTGTGCTACTCACCGGACAAGTCATGCGGATGGGCATAATTCAAAAACGCGTGTGCCTATCGGATCATCGCGGACGGACTTATCCTGGCGCGGCAATGCCAGACAGGTTCAGGACTGATGGGGGCCCGATAAGTCAGTCGCTGGAACCAATCCAAGAGGCTTTGCCTCTAATGCGGGATCGCAAACCACTGCCTCTCGCCAATGACAATAGATATCAGGCGCCGGACTTTCGTTCAGGCTGCGGCGGCTGTTTCAGCGCTATCGTTGACCGG
>DATMZQ010000123.1:0-4744 GCA_035573615.1 Burkholderiales bacterium
AGCCGTCTTCGCCTGCGAGCAATATAGCACCCTGTGGCAGCTTGCCGAATGCATAAATAGTCGCTGGCTTGCTGAAATGCACCATGGAATGCTGGCCGGCTTGCCGCAGACAACTACGAAGCCGAGCGTTCATTCTCCAAAGATGTGCGAAATGTCGTAGCGGCTTGCTCAACTGGCCGGTGGAAACGGAATCCAGTCTGCCTCGCACCGAAGGTGCGAAACGAGATGAACATGCCGAAGATCGTGACATACCCGGCATACCCGACTGTCTGGTTACCGACTCGCAAGGAGGCATGCCAGGAAGCTTTGTTATCGAGATCGATGAAGGAAACGGCACGGCTGCAACCCCGTCGCTTGCACCAACCGTCGCCATGAGTAGCGAGCGCCGCGGCAATGCGCTGCCCACGATATTGCGGAAGGACAAACTGTTTGTAGCCGTATCTCGCCGTCTTGTCGAACTCCACCCAGACACCGCCGATGTGCGGCGTTGGCCCGAATGCCACCCACTCGTATGCCACCAAGCGGCCACCGTCGAAGGCCGCTACACAGATGTCCCCGCGAGCCAACGCTGCGCTGACGAAATTCGTGGACAGTTGCAGAGCCGGGTCCGCGCAATGAGACAGGAGCTCGCGCCTGTCCACCAGCAGCCGGTATGTAATCGAGGTTTTCTTCCGCCACGCCGACCAACCGAAATTTGTCAACGGCCGGCCCGTGATGCGGACAAGGTGTACGCCACAATAATATCGAAGACGGTCGAAGAACATGACGATGTCCTTGATAGCTTGTTCGGGGTGCGCCATGTTGGTCACAACAACATTATTTCGTTGTCATCCGCCCCCTTCCAAACGGACTATCGGCCGTTTACGGGCGCGGCGCATTGTCGACGGATACGATTCTTTCAGATTTGTTCGTAACGCCGCGTCTAGCAAAGAGAAGTAAGGAGAAAGCAGGCGCGTCCATTGCCGCAGAATGCGACCGCCGGAACCAGTCGTTTCAAAAGCGCACCGACCCTGCCAATTCGGCACTTTTGCAACATTTCCGGCCGTCTCAGTTGTTAGCTGCAACGATGGTCATTGGGCGACCCGCCATGGCGAGCGGTCTTGCCATGACTTCAACGCATCGGTGGCCCACGCCGTGGTCTTGTCCTTGTGGCACTGATTGCAAGCATTCGGGATCTTGAGCGCTTCGCTTTCGACAGGCGTGATGAACCGGAAAGTATGGGCACGCACGTTCACATCGGCGATGGTCTGCGCAATCTTCGGCATGTGGCAGGCGACGCATTCGTTGCCCGCGCTGCCGGCCTTGTGATGCGTGTGCGCTTCGATAGTTGGCGCGTGCGGACCCACGGCGGTATTCGGCCCGTGGCAGTCGAAGCAGATCTTGTTGGCGGGCTTCCACAGGATGGCGTCGTTCTTCGTGCCATGGACGTCGTGACAATTGAAGCAGGTCACGCCGCGCGTGTACATCAGGCTTTGCACGAAGTCATTGCCCTGCATGCGGTTCTTGTGTGCGCTGCCTTCGGGGAAATGCGTAAACGACGTTTCACCAAGCTTGTGCTCTTCAAGCTTCCAGTAATCCACCAATTTTTTGCCCACATCGTACCCGACCGGCCAATCGTAATATTTTCCCTGGATCGGATTCTTCAGCGGCTGTCCCTGAGAGTGGCACTGGACACATACATCGTTGGCCTGCACGTAATTGAGCTTAGCCGGATTGATGATATTCGGCCGGCCCTGATGCGCGACGTGCTCACTGCCCGGTCCATGGCAACGCTCACAGCCCACATTCCATTCCGTGACTTTCTTGGTCGTAATATCGTAGTTCACCGAATGGCAACCGTCGCACAGCGGGCCGGTCGGCCGTTGAAAGTTATCGGGCGGATACAGCGGCGCCCACCAATCGGTACCGTTCTTGACAAAATAGGGCCGCCAGATTTTATGCGTAACGTCCCATTGCGAGGGGAACACGAAATAATCGTCCCCGACTTTCTTGAAATAGCGCTGTTTCCATTTGCTGCCGTAAACGAACGCGATATCGTCTTTGGTGAAAGTCAGCAGGGGATCGGGCTTGGACAGATCCGGAGTGATTGCATCCGGATGCTCATGCGGATCCTGCACCACGTTCGCCATGCGCGTCTGCGACCAGCGCGCGTAAATATCCTTGTGGCAATCCTTGCAGGCAGCCGATCCGACGTAGTGCGAAGACGCCACGCTCGCAACCGGTATCTCGCGTGCGGCTTCCGCTGAAAGCGCCGACTTGGGCAGATTGCGCAGATACGCCGCAACCTGCCAAAGCTGGCGGTCCGGAAGCTCCCACGCTGGCATGCCGGTATGGCGTATGCCGTTCTTGATGTGATAGAACAATTCGCCGTCGCTCATGCGCTGCGTATCTGAGCCGCGCAGATCGGGGGGGCGCGGATACTGCCCGGCCGCGATATCTGTTTTGCTGCTGCCGTCAAAAGCGTGGCACAGCGCACATTTGTTATTGAAGATCTCGTTGCCAGCAGAGACATCCGGGCTTCCCGGCGCGGTATCCAGCGGATTCTTCATTGATCTGTAGCTGGCCGGTACCGTATGGTAGAGCAGCCATTGCGCGATACGCGTTTCCAGCACAGGGGCATTTGGGCGCGTGCTTGAACCTTCCCAGACGATGAAGGCATATAGTCCGCCAAGCAGCACCGCAATTACAACGACCGCGGCCAATCCTATCTTCAAAATTCTTCCGCGAACCATGTTCGCCTCCTCGAGATTATTCTGTGTAGAGCAAGTGGCAGCGATGCCTATTTCTCTCCCAGCACTATTTGCACGCCCACGTAGGTCAGAAACGTGGTGGAGTCCGGATGGTTGGTAAGGCCGGTGCCTATGGAAGCAACCAGCTTGACCTTTTGATTCAATTCCTGGCGCATACCCACATTGGCCACGACATCACCGTCATTCAGAAGCTTCTGGCTGAAGCTTCGCACTTCCGCCATGACTTCCAGCGATTCAGAAATATGCGTTGCACCCAGTACACCGACGACCCACTCGTTGTCGGTGGAATGGAATATTTGATAACCGACTTCGCCGACCAATTTGAATTTGCCGAAGTCATGCGCCGCTTCCACCGGAAGAAACAGGTTAGGCCCCGGTTCCACAATTCCGCGCGAGACCGACCCGGTAGGATTTTCCAATTCGAGCTGAGGATAGACCGACATGTCGAGGCCGTTGCGCTCCTCATCCAGAAATCGCCACTTCACACCAAACAACGAATTGTCCAGGCCACTTCTAGTGCCGCCACTTTCCGGGAGCTCGGAGATCAGCCAGGCCACCTCATACTTGAGCTGAATGGTTTCGCCCAGGCCATAGTTGAAGTCCGCGAATGGAACGCTGTGCAGTTTCTCCTCGCGCGTGCGCTGCTGCGCATAGGCAATATTAATCTCCCACGCCCCGGCTCCCGGCGTGCCGGGATCATCAGTAAGCATTGGCGGGCCGCCCTGTGCCAGCGACGACGGCAAGTGACCCAAGCCAAGCGCCGCTGCCGACAACAGTGAACCGAGCGACAAGCGGTGGTGGCAGGATTGCAGCACGGTCGCCTTTTACTGGTTACCCGAAGCGAAATCATCGAAAGTCGTCACGCTATTAGCCTTTCGCAGACTCGACCGGGCCGATCCTGATTCGTATCGGTATGCTGCCGGTCGACGACCGGCCACGGCAAATCTGGTTTGGATTGCATGAATTCCGTCAATTTGCCAAATACTTTGCCCACGGCGTTCGGCGAAGCTCTCTCGCCGTCCATGCTTCTAACTTGCATGAACATGACGCGCGGCGATTGCCAGAGAAAACGGTTATGCAGTGATTGACCCCGCGAAAAGTTCGTTCAATGTCGGGCGGATATGTTACTTATACAACTTGTTTGTTATCTTTGCTACCAATGCATTCACTGACAACCGATCCGACCGCGGCTGGGCTGAAGTCTTCGCGACCGGCCTGGCTGCTTGTATTGCTTACGGTGCAAGGCGCCCAAGGCGCCTTACGCATGCGTCTTTGGCGAACGCTGAAGGCGCTCGGCACCGCAGTTCTCAGGGATGGCGCTTACCTGGTGCCGAATCGGCCGGCCTTGTTTGCATCGGTGCAGGCACTCGAGCGTGAGGTGACCGCCGCCGACGGAAGTATGCAATTGCTGGAGCTTGATGCTCGTGATGCTACACAGCAGGGTGAATTCGAAGCGTTGTTCGATCGCACGGCGGAATACGAAAAAGTTTTGGACGAGATCCGACAGACGCGCAGGAAGCTCAAAAAAATGGCGCCGCCAGCGATCACCGCGGCAATGGGCCGGTTGCGCCGCGACCTTGAGAGCCTTTCCGTAACGGATTTCTTCCCGGGACGCGCTGCCGCTCAGGCCACAGTGGCGCTGGAAGATTTGCTTGCCGATGCCAATGCGGTTCTTTCGCCCGATGAACCGCATGCGGTAGAGGGACGCATTCCCAAACTGGATCCTGCCTCTTACCGTGGCCGCAACTGGGCCACGCGCAAACGTCCGTGGGCCGATCGCCTCGCGAGTGCCTGGCTGGTCCGCAGATTCGTTGATCCGCAAGCGCGCATTCTGTGGCTAGATAGCCCTGCAGACTGCCCAAAGGATGCGGTCGGCTTCGACTTTGACGGCGCAACGTTCACGCACGTAGACGGTCGTGTGACGTTCGAAGTGCTCGCATCAAGTTTTTCTCTCGATCGCGATGTCGGCGTACAAAGGATCGGCGAAGTGATTC
>DATMZQ010000124.1:0-2771 GCA_035573615.1 Burkholderiales bacterium
GAACACCGAGCCCGCACACTAAAGAACGACGATGCCCCAGTATTGGCAGTTCATCAAGCTCAAAAGCGGCGACTGGCTGTGGGAAATTCGCGACCCCAACGGCATAGCGTATGGCGTAGGTCCGTTCAGGACTTTTGACGCTTGCGTGCAAGATGCCAAAGAAAAAGGATTCGAACAGAAGAACCGGGATAGAAGGAAAGACCGGCGCCAGTGAATTTCGCGACCATTGTGGCCATCAAGAAAGAAAAATAACTGGCTGAAAATCTGCCTTTTTCAAGTGCTGCGCCTGCCTCATTGAAGAATCCCTGACTAAGGGTGCGCCGAAGCCGGAAGCCCCTGTTGGTTCCGTACCGGCTGTCCACTTTCACCCTGTGCGACGTATCGTGCAGTCCACTGCTTTGGTTTTAAGTCGTAGAGGTCCTTGCCCATTGCAAAAGCGCGTGCTTTCAATGTGGACCGGCGCTGCGTTACCAATGAAATCAATTCCACTCGTAGCGCCGCATCTATGGGCGATGGCCCGGCCAGTTCCCGGGCCAGCATGACCAGATCGTGGTCATCACCCAGCTTGTCGGCCAGTTTGTCGAGGTCTTTTTTATATTTGATATCCTTCTTGTTACCTCCCTTTGCCATCATACCGAGCGCATTGGCCAGATACTTCACCTGCTTGCGCCATTCATGGATCGCCTCGGCGGTAACCAGGTCACGCGCAAACTTATAAGACTTAAGTCCGCGCTTGTATATCTTTTGCAATCCATTGCCAATCGCGTCGGGATCATTGCTGGGTAAAATCCACTTTCTAATCTCGGCACTGCATTCGGCCAACAATTCGATGGCACGCTGTTGCTCCTCCGCTTTGCGGGCAAATTCTTCTCGAGCGTGATTGTGTTTTGCAAGCAACGTTGATCTGATCTTTCGGAATCGCACCTGCCTTAGGCGAGGCACCACGTCCCGCATCGAGTCAAAGGCGATTATTAAAGACCTTGAGTCCCGCATAGCCGAAATCTGCCTGCCGGTATCGCGCAAGGTCGCGTTCTTGCTACGGTATAAAGCGTCATCCAACACGTTCCGCAGCAACCGCAAACCGGCCCGCGCACGCTTCAACGCTTTTCTGGCCGCATGCACTCCTTCATCCGATATCGCCGGTTTCTTCGCAAATTCTTCGAGGGCGTCGTCGAGCGCTGCATTCAATTGTGCATGGCAGTCGGCTGGCGCCACGGCAGGAACTTTGGCCATCTCAATTTCTCGGGACACAAGCGGATATGAAACGTCGAGTTGCAAATTGTTCCCCCCAGTTTTGACCCAGGCGTTTGCAAAACGGTCGGTGACCAATCGAGACGTGTCCCAGGGAGGACTCTGTAGCGTTGATCTACGTCCAGCTTGGACAGTTATCGGTTTATTATCTGCCGTTTCGCATAATCAGGCGAGGTGGCAGATGGGCGGTGCGGGATTCGTAGCTGTCGGGATCGGGGCGTCTCTGGGCGCATGGTTGCGCTGGTGGCTCGGGATTGCACTGAACAGCATTAATCCGAACCTGCCATACGGCACGCTTGCCGCAAATCTTCTCGGCGGCTATCTGGTTGGTGTCGCGGTCCAATATTTTTCGCAACAGACCGCGCTGCCGATTGAGCTGCGCTTGCTGGTCATTACCGGTTTTCTCGGGGGACTAACCACGTTCTCGTCTTTCTCGGCGGAAGCGGTTGGATTGCTGATGGAAAGCCGATACGGCTGGGCAGCCGCGCTGATCGTAAGCCATCTGGCCGGCTCGATCCTTATGACGATTCTTGGCATCGTTTCCGTGCGTGCGGTCACCGGCTGACGGTAGTACGCGTCTGGTTCAGGATTTTGCGTGCGGCGTCGATAACTTCGCTTGCGGTCAGGCCAACGGGGCCGATTCCGCCAGAAACCAGTTCATCAGCAGCGAGTCCATGCAGATGTACCGCAGCAAGCAATGCCAGCCCGGGAGCACCGCCTTGAGCAATAAGCGACGCAACCATCCCGGTCAACACGTCACCCATTCCCGCCGCTGCCATGCCGGGATTGCCGCTGGTGTTCACAAACCATTCGCCACTTTCGAATGCGCAAATGCTACCGTTGCCTTTCAGTACGACGGAAGCGGCAAACCGTTCGGAAAGCATGCGAGCAGCTTCTATACGGTCATTTTGAATTTGTTGCGTTGCCATTGCCAGCAAGCGGGCCGCCTCGGCCGGATGCGGAGTAATGATGGAGGCGCTGGAGCGTTCGGCGATTGCTCGCTGCAGCTGAGGATGCGATGCCAACAAATTTAGCGCATCGGCGTCGAGCACCAGCGGCGCCCGATGCGACAGCGCGGCGGTAAGCGCGTGCTGGGCTGCCTGGGATTCGCCCAATCCCGGCCCGACGGCAAGGCAGCCCAGGGCTTCCATCGACAGTACATCCTGCGCAGTGCGCAGCATGAGTTCGGGTTGAGCGAAATCGACTGACGGAACATCGCCCAGCAATCCGACGAACACACGACCCGCACCGAGTTTCAGTGCTGCGCGGCCCGCCAGAATTGCAGCGCCCACCATGCCGGGCGCACCCCCTATGAGACCGACATTGCCAAAGGTTCCTTTGTGACTGTTGCGCCGTCGCGGTGGCAGCAACTGCGGGATAACTTGCGGGCCGATGCGCCAGCCACGCGGGGGCGGGATGTCTGGGACATCGACTTTAAGCGTGTTGAGGCTGATTTCGCCGGCGCAGTCGGGGCCATCGAGAGTCATCAGACCTGGCTTCAATCCCAAAAAAGTCACGGT
>DATMZQ010000125.1:0-6992 GCA_035573615.1 Burkholderiales bacterium
CTTGTATGCGCCTTTATTACGCCGGCATACGTCTTTGGTGTTTGGGAGCCACATGCAACAGCAACAGTGGTGTGCGCGTTACCGCCTGCCTGCAGCCAAAAGCCGGGTCATTTACAACGGCGTTGACCAGTCCCATTTCAATGTCGCAGCGGTGCCTCGAACCAAGGAGCAGCTGCGCAGGGACTATGGATTTCCCGCGGACGCATTCATTGCCATCAACGTCGGTCAGCTTAGGCCCGAAAAGCAACAAACGGATTTGATCCGGGCCGTGGCAGTCCTGGCCTCGCGTCGGCAGGCGGTTCATGCGCTGGTGGTAGGGGGCGGAGTCGAGCATGGCACGATTGAACGCTGCATTGCCGAATTCGGAGTAGGCCACAGCGCTCGTTTGATGGGAGCCACCGGCGACGTGCGCGGGCTCCTGAAGGCGGCAGATGCATTTGTGCTCACGTCCACTGCGGTGGAAACGTTTTCAAATGCAGCGCTCGAGGCGATGGCGATGGGTCTGCCTGTTATTCTATCGAGGACCGGAGGTGCAGCTGAAATGGTGGACGCCGGCAAGAACGGTTTCCTGTTTTCGCCCGGCAATGTTGACGAACTGGCCGGCCATATTGCCACTCTGGCAGGTGATAAAGGGATGACTAGAGCAATGGGGGAGGCGGCAGCCACCCGGGTCCGAGACTCTTTCAGCTTTATGAACATGCTTGAGGAATACCGGTCGCTGTTATTTCCTCGCGCAAACCGACTCATGCCCGTTGTCGAAAAGGAAAGCTTTCCCGCAGCATATCGGCACCTCACTGGGTCGGAGGCCGATTAGAGCGACGGTTCAAGTTGGTATTTTCGTGCTCGGTATTCCAGATACCAGTCGACGAACCGTTTCACCCCCACCTCAATCGGTGTATCGGGCTTGTAGCCAACGGCTTTATCCAGCTCGGAAGTATCTGCGTATGTTTCCAGGACGTCACCCGGCTGCATCGGCTGGAAGTCCATGATTGCCCTTCTGCCCAGACATTGTTCCAGCATTTCGATGTAACGCAGAAGTTTCTCTGGCTTGCTGTTGCCTATGTTGTAGATCCGGTAGGGCGCGCTGCTGGTGGCAGGATCCGGTGCCTTGCCGTTCCAGTCCGGATCCGGCGTAGCAGGCCGATCGAGCGCTTTGATGACAGCCTCCACAATATCGTCCACATAAGTGAAGTCTCGGACCATGTTGCCGTTGTTGAAAACCGGGATTGGTTCTCCAGCAAGAATTGCCTGCGTGAACTTGAACAGCGCCATGTCCGGTCTCCCCCAGGGACCGTACACGGTGAAAAACCGTAAGCCTGTGCAGGGCAACCCGTAAAGGTAAGCGTAGCTATGCGCCATGGCTTCGTTAGCCTTCTTCGTAGCCGCGTAGAACGATACCGGGTGATCCGTAACAGCATGCTCGGAGAATGGGATCATCCGGCTGGCGCCGTACACTGAGCTGGTCGAGGCATACACGAGATGGCCGGCTTTACTATGCCGGCAAGCTTCCAGGATATTCGCGAACCCAACGAGATTGCTCGTTACGTAGGTCTCCGGATGATCGATTGAATAACGCACGCCCGCCTGAGCGGCAAGGTGCACCACCCGCACAGCGCCGGCGTGCGCGAACACCTGTTGCAACGCCTCGCGATCTTCGACGCCTGCGGCTACAAATGAAAACTGCTTGCATTCACCCAGCTGCTCAAGCCGGTCTAGTTTAAGGCGCACATCGTAGTAGTCATTCAGGTTGTCCAACCCGATAACCTTGTGTCCGCGCGCCATGAGCCGCCGCGACACATGAAAGCCGATAAACCCGGCTGCGCCGGTCACAACAACCGTCGCGGTGGTATCCAAAATAGTTTCCCTCTTTGTTCTCGATATCAGGTCCACGGGATAGGCATGTCAACGTTTTGCTTGCCGCGTCACTGTGACTGTTCGATTTCCAGCCACGCCTGGAACATCAACACATTCCAGAGGTGGGACTGCCAGTTGCATTGGCCTGCCACGTGCTGGTGCCACTTTTGGCGAATCGGCGCGGGATCGAAAAACCCCTCTCTTTTGAGGCGCTGCTCGTTCAGTAATGCTTCTCCCCAATCGCGCAGTGGACCGCGCAACCAGGAGTCAATCGGCACGCCGAATCCCATCTTGGGCCTGTCAATGAGCGCTCTAGGCACATGCTTGTCCAGAACTTGCCGCAAGATCCATTTTCCCTGACCGTTTCGAATGCGCATCGATAGAGGCAAGCGCCACGCAAACTCCACCACCCGGTGGTCGAGGAACGGCACTCGCGTCTCCAGACTCGCGCCCATGGCAGCGCGATCCACTTTCACAAGAATATCGTCAGGCAGGTAGCTCATGGAATCCACATACATCATGTAGTGCTCGATATCCGCGTTCCAGTTGGATTGTCGGCGATGCGTTAGTACCGTACCCGGCTCGCGCGCGCCGATGACGACCTGCGCTGGATTTTTCCAATGAGAAAGCAGTCCGTAATAAATGTCCTCCGGATGTTTACACGCAAGGATTTGGGCCAGCGTAAAAACCTTGTTGCCCAGCGGAAATGAGCCCAGGCGCCGGGGCAACATCTGGCGCAGGGGGCGATACATCCGGTTCCAGGCATCGGGTGAAAGCGACGTGAGTGCCGCAGCCAGTGCATTGCGTACGACCGGAGGCAGCTTGCCAACGTAGCGCCATATGTTGGTCATCTGAAGATATCGCGGATACCCACCGAACAACTCATCGCCGCCATCTCCCGAAAGCGCAACGGTCACATGCTGCCGAGCCATGTGGGAAACCAGGAAAGTGGGTATCTGTGAAGAATCCGAAAACGGTTCGTCGTAAAGCGTAGGCAACCGCGGAATCACTTTCCGGGCCTCCTCAGCAGTGACGTAAAGCTCGGTATGGTCGGTCCCCAAATGCCTGGCAACTCTGCCGGCGTACTGTGCTTCGTTATAACCTTCTTCCTGAAAACCGATAGTGAACGTTCTGACCGGGCGGCTTGATTGCACTTGCATCATGGCGACGATGGTGGAAGAGTCCACTCCGCCCGACAGGAAGGCACCCAATGGCACATCGGCCATCATTTGACGACTCACTGACTCTTCCAGCCTGAGTTCCAGAGCGCTTACTGCCTCGGTATCGGTACCACGGAAAAGATTTTTGCGCCCGCTTTCGATCGTGCTGGCCAGGGACCAATAGGAGGCCGGCTCTGGCGGCGCAACTGCATCGTTGCGCCGGTCATTTACGGCGACCTTGAGATATGTCCCCGCAGGCAGCTTGCGAATGGATTTATAGATTGAGTATGGCGCAGTAATGTAGCCGTGCCGTAACAACAACATGAGCGCATTACGGTCAATATCGGCGTGAAACGATGGATGCTTTTTCAGCGCCTTCAGCTCGGAACCAAAAAGCAGGATTCCCTTTTGCCAGCCGTAATACAAAGGTTTCTCGCCCATGCGATCGCGGGCGAGATACAGCATGCGTTCGCTACGATCCCACAATGCGAAAGCAAACATCCCGACAGCCTTCTTAAGAGTTGCTTCGACACCCCAGACTTCAAAACCGGCAAGCAAGGTTTCAGTATCCGAATGCCCGCGCCACTGGATATTTCCCGCTCGGGCCGGGCAAACGTAATTGCTTGCCAATGCTTTCCTTAGCTCCAGATGGTTGTAAATCTCCCCGTTGAAAACAAATACAAAGCGACTGCTGGCAGACACCATGGGTTGATGTCCCGCTCGCGACAAGTCCACGATTGATAGGCGCCGGTGCACAAGACCAATACCGGCATCGGCATCCGTCCAGATACCTGAATCGTCTGGACCACGATGCGAGATGGCATCGCCCATGCTGTGCAATGACGATGCCCAATCACAAGCATTGCCGGCCCTGTACCCGACCACACCCGCAAAGCCACACATTGCTTGAGCTACGCCTTTATGCCGAATGAAACGTCGAATCCTTACCAGCAGAACTTCCTGTGTCCATGCGCGTCTAGCTTTATCTAACGGCACAATGAGACAAGTTTTTCGCCGGATAGGGACAGCGAAGCGATTCTACAAGTCAGTCTCTAAACGACGCCGGATTGCGGTATAGCGGAATGTGGGCCGATTGGACTAGCGGCTATCCCGGCGTCTGCGCGACGTTGTTTTATACAATTCAGTAGTCCTGCACCACCAAAAGGAAGTCTGATGTTCAGTAGTGCAACTTCAAGCGACGCTGTTTATTGCAATGATTGCAATGGGCAAGGCCTGGCGTGGCGATGCAAATGAAAGTATGTCTGGTCGGTTTGGATAACCTGCCGGTTCTGGCACCTGAATACAGAGCGCTCGCCATGGGCGGCGAGACGGTCCAGCAAACGTTGCTCGCGCTCGCGCTGGCACGCCACGGCCACGAAGTAAGCATGGTGGTCGCGGACCAAGGCCAGGAAGATGGCGCGCGCTGGCATTCAATACGGGTATTCAAGGCTTTTCCTCTGAATGCGGGTATACCCGTGCTGCGATTCATCCATCCGCGCTGGACCGGAATGTGGTCAGCATTGCAACGGGCCGACGCCGACGTGTATTACACCAGCTGCGCGGGCATGCAGGTTGGGCTGATAGCGCTGTTCTGCTGGCGCCATCGTCGACGCTTCGTATTCCGCACTGCCAGCGATACGGACTGCGACCCCTCGCGCGTGCTCCTGAAGCATGCGCGTGATCGCTGGTTGTATGAGCAAGGCCTACGGCGAGCCGACGCGATCCTGGTACAGAGTGTTTCGCAGGCAAACAACATGGCACAGAATTACGGTCTGCAAAGTCGGGTGGCGGGAATGCTAGTGGAAGCTCCTCCCGTTTCCGCTGCTGTGCGCGACATCGAACTGCTATGGGTCAGCAACATCCAGCATTTGAAAAGACCGGATCGCCTTCTGAGAATAGCCGACTGTCTTCCGAACGTGCAGATTCATATGGTCGGGGGACCCATGCCTGGCCAGGAATCGATTTACACGCAGATCCGAGACGCGGCGGCGACTCGGACCAATGTGGTGTTTCACGGCCGCCTGTCGTACTGGGATACCAATGCGCTTTATGACCGGGCCAAGCTGCTTGTCAACACGTCCGATGTGGAAGGATTTCCCAATTCGTATCTTCAATCCTGGATAAGGGGCGTACCCGTGGTCACACTGCTCGACCCGGATCGTGTGATCGAGCGCAACGGATTGGGGGCCGTGGCGCGCTCACCGGCTGAACTGGCCGGTCTTGTCCAATCCCTGCTGCTTGATCCGGCTGCACGCCAGGCCGCAAGCGACCGTTGCCGGCGCTTCATGGCTCAGGAATTTGGCGAAGAAAAAATTGTTTCGGTCTACCTGGAAACGTTTCAGAACCTGCTGCAACGAAGACTAGATGCCCGAGTGATTCCTTCAAGTGAGTCGCCCCATGCCTAATACACCTTTTATCATCACCGTGGACACCGAGGGCGACAATCTCTGGGAACGTCCACGCGAGATCGGTACCCGCAATGCGGAATTCCTCCCGCGCTTCCAAATGCTCTGCGAGCGCTTCGGGTTCAAGCCGGTCTACCTGACCAATTATGAGATGGCAATGTCGGACGCCTATGTGGAGTTTGCGCGAGACGTCTTGTGCCGGGATGCATGTGAAATCGGCATGCACCTGCACGCATGGAATTCGCCTCCGCTACAAGCTTTGACCGAGGACGATTTTTTCCATCAGCCGTACCTCATTGAATATCCGGATAGCGTCATGAGGGAAAAAATCCACGTCATGACAGCGTTGCTCGAAGACAAGTTCGACCGGAAAATGATTAGCCATCGCGCCGGGCGGTGGGGTTTCGATGAACGTTACGCTGCCATGCTGTTGCAGGAGGGTTATCAGGTGGACTGCTCGGTGACGCCAGGTGTGAACTGGGGTGCAAACCGGGGTAACCCGAATGGAAACGGAGGCTCCAACTACGAAGCGTTCCCCGATCATCCTTATTTTCTCGACCCCGCAAACATTTCCGCGCCCGCCCCGTATGGTCTGCTTGAAGTTCCCATGACCATTGTCCTTAGCAGCCTGTACCGCAAAGCATCCTACTTGTATCGCGTTCCTTTGCTGCGGCGCGCCGCAAACAGGTTGTCCCCGGGCCTGAGCTGGTTGTGCCCGGTGCAACCGTCGTTGGGCGCGCCGCTTGCCCGCAGCATGGATGTCATGTTGCAGATGGCGCGGGCGACACGCAATGAAGGTGTTGCCTGCATGGAATTCATGCTCCACTCATCTGAACTCATGCCTGGCGGAAGCCCGAACTTCGCAACTCCGTCAGATATCGATCAATTATATGACCGGCTGGAAATGCTGTTCGAAGAGCTTTCGACCTGGTGCTATGGCCTGACACTGCACGAATTCCGCGATCTCTGGATACAGCTGTGCGGCCACACCGGAATGCGCGCGTTCGCATACCAGCAGCCTGATCAGACAGGTGCCCTGACCGCCACGGCGCAATTCAATGCACGCTCAATTCCGGTGGGCAAACAGGCCATACCGGAATGATCCGTCTCGAGGGCCGTGCTGCACTATACGGTGACGTGTGGTTCGAAGAGGAACTGCCTGCGGATGCGGGTGTGGACATCATTCGCTATCACTGCCGCCCGAAGCCGGTAGCGGGCGCCCGATCTTTCGAATTTTTGTCGATGACCACAAACCTGCTCATCGATCCGGAAGCGATCGGCGATGCATTCAGCAAGGATTGCCGCTACAAAATAAGACGGGCCGATACCAAGGACGGTTTGGTCATGGAGTGCATCACGAGTCCGGAGCCCAGGTTGGCCGAATTTTGTGCGTTCTTTGATGAATTCGCCAGGCAGAAATCGCATGATCCTTCCGACCGCCAATGGTTACACGCCGCCTGCAAGGCCGGGCAACTGGTGCTGACTTCGGCATCCCGAAGCGGCGAAGTGCTGGTCTGGCATGCTTACCTGCTTTGTGGCGCGGCAACGTGGCTCCAATACAGCGGTTCCTGTT
>DATMZQ010000126.1:0-4867 GCA_035573615.1 Burkholderiales bacterium
TCGGCCTTGATGTCATCCATGCCGACCAGATCATCGATGGAACCGTGCACTTGCCCCGGCTCGATGAATTTGAGCGACTTGTACTGGCTCTTGAGCTGGTAGAACAGGAACGTGAGCAGCCCGATAGTCAGCAAGCCGGACAGCGCGGCGCTGAGCGCCGCCATCCAGGCGTCGCTCGCGGACTGCGGGCGCGCGCCGGCAAAGCGCTGGTCGAAGCGCTCGAGCAGTTCGCGACTGCTGTTGGTCAATTCTGCGCGAGGAACGAACACCAGCTTCCCACCCCAGGGCGCGCTGACAGCTTTGTCGGCGAAGATCTTGCTCTCCATGTCGCTGGGGTAATACGCATACTGCTTGCCTTGCGATTCGATCAGGATGATGCGCTCGGAGACGCTCCAGGTCAGCGGCCGGTAAATCACCGTGATGCGATCGATCGGATTTTGCTCCAGGAAACTCAGCATCGAACCGGCGCCGAACACCACCGGCAGTTTGTCGTTCAGCGTCCAGATGCCCTCACCCGCTTTACCCGGAACGGACATGTTCCTGACCTGTTCGGCAACGAGCGCCTGCCTCTTGAGCAGCATGCCCGAATAGATGCCGGTAGCCGGGATCAGCACCACGATAATCAGCACCGCCAGTTTCGTGGCAAAAGTTTGGATGACGAACCAGTCCTGCAGGCGGTTGGCGGCCTTCTTGATGACAGACCACCATCCCCGCGCGCCTGGCGTGTCTTCGCTGGATTTCGATAAATCAGACATGGCAATCCTTACAAAAAATATGGGACTGTCTTATGGGCGCGCAAAGCACCGTGTTCCGCATCGGGAACCTGCGTACAGTAACAGTCCGGCCGTTTACAGGCAGGCCTTACCGATACGTCTGCGCTACGTCAGGATGTTACGGTTTATTTTTTTAGAACTTCGCCCGGTCGCGGTGCTCCGCGCGGTCAAGCCCTAGCGCTGCATCGACACCACGCGCACCTTTGAACAGCGTGCCATCGATATTGGCTTCTTCGAAATTCGCACCGGTCAGATCCGCGCCACTCAGGTCGGCACCGGACAGGTCGGCGCGGAACAGATTGGCACCCTGCAAGTTTACATCCTTCAGGTTCGCAAAGCGCAGTAATGTGCGGTTGAGGTCCGCGCCTACGAGTTGCGCGCCCTCCAGATTCGCCCTGATGAGATTGGTGCGCATCTGTCCCATGCCCTGATTTTTGATATCAACCCCGAGATGCGCACCTGACAGATTGGCGTGGGATAAGTCCGCTCCGTCGAGCTCCGCGATCACGCGAGCGCCGGAAAGATTGGCGTGGTTGAAATTCGGCCGGACCGTCACTTCACCGCCAAGGATCACGACCGACATCAGCGAGGCGCCGGAGAGATCCGCGCCGGAAAAATCAGTACCCATCAGCCAGGCGCCGTTCAGATTGGCGCGCGCCATCCGGGCGTTGCTGAATTTGCTCTGCACGAGTTTGCTGGCAAAGAAACTGGTGCGGACCAGGTTCGCTCCAGTGAAATCCTGCCGGCTCAAATCCAGACGGCCCAGGTCTTTTCCAGCGAGTGCGTTACCAGTCTCATGTCCCGGCGTCAACAGGATTTTCCGGACGTGATCGGGCGTGAGATCAGCAGCAGCTGAAAGTCCCGGCAACGCGGCAAGAACCGCAAACACGAAATTGGAAATGCGCATGCCCCACATGATGCACTCTTTTTATGATCGCGGCGTACGTCTCATGAGGCTGCGCGGTCGCCCTTTTCGCGTTGCGCATTCCGCCGGTCGGCGATGCGCTTGGTCCACGCATGCTCGCCGTCCGACGCTGCAGGCAGCGAAGCGGCCAAATCCCTGATTGAAATGCCGCGTAGTGCGATTGCCGCGGCCTGTTCGTAACGCTGCATCAACTGGTCGACTGTGGCTGGAGCTGACAAGGTGTCGCTGCTCAATGAGCCTTCTTCCCCCGCCGCACGCACCGCATCGATGACTTCTTTTGTACTAATGACGTCGAGCGCGCGAGCCGGCAGCCAAGTGCACGGCTCCGTTGCGGTAGCTGCCAGCATACCGCGCGCCTGCAAGGTGGTCAGCACACCGTCGACCGCGCGTACCGGCACATGCAGCTCATGCGCCAGTGCATCTGCACTCCACGCTTCGCGGCCCTCCAGATGCTGGCGTGCGATCAAGCTCATGATCACCAGCGCCAGACGCTCGCGCAATCGGCTTGACAGGCGCGGCTCCCCGCTTTTCTTGACGACATATTCAGGATGCTGCACGTAGAAGCTCACGTCCGCGCCAAACAGGAGGATCAGCCAGCTGAGGTATAGCCACAGCATGAACAGGATCAGGATTGCGAAGCTGGAGTAGATCGCAGAATACTTCGTCGATGTCACAACAAATTGCGCAAAGGCCCACCCTGCTGACTGCCAGGCCACTCCGCCGACGAAGGCGCCGGCAATGGCCGGACCGGACCGCACCCTGGTGTTGGGCATGAAGGCGTACAAGAAAGCGAACGCGCCAATGACCAGTGCATAGGGCACCAGGTGCGTCGCTTGCGACGCAAGCCAGCCGATCGCCTCGATGCGCAATGCTTCGCGCACCACCGCAAGATTGGCCGCAGCGGCCGTAAGGCCCAGTGCCGAAAACACCAGCAGCGGGCCCACCAATAATGCCGAGACATACCGGCTGAAGCGCTCGCCGATGCTGCGCGGGCGGCTCACATGCCAGATGAAATTGAATGCCTCCTCTATTTTCTGCGCCAGCGATACTGATGTGTAGAGCAGCAGCGCCAACCCTACCGAGCCGAGAACGCCGCCATTGATGTTGTCGATGAACTCCGTGATGCGCATCGTAATCTCGACGCCCTTGTCGCCGAGCGGTTGCAGAAAACCAAGCAGCACGGGACGAATCTGGTTGGAAACCCCGAACGCCTTCAGCACCGAGAAGCTGATTGCCAGCAGCGGCACGATCGATAGCAACGTGGTGTACACCAGGCCCATCGCGCGCAAGGTCAGCTGGCCTAACGCGAGATCGCGTGCCAGCACAATCGTCAGCCGCAGTGCATGCGTGAGCCAGGCTTGCGCGCGCGACTGAGATGCGCCTGGTGCGCGCCAGATGCGCGTCTCCGTCCACTGCAGCAGCCGGTGCGTGAGCGAGCTCATGCGCTAAACGCTTCAGCGAATAACCTGCCTGGTTTCATGGCCGATTGATCTCAGGTGACGGTCCGGTGGGCTGCCGTTGCAGGCTATGGCGCAGCGTCGTGAGAATGTCCACGGGCAACGGGAACACAATGGTGGACGAGCGATCACCGGCGATCTGCGTCAGGGTCTGCAGATAGCGCAGCTGGATCGCCTCGGGCTGCTGTGCCAGCATCTGCGCCGCCTCCAGCAGCTTCTGCGATGCCTGCAGCTCGCCTTCCGCATGGATGACTTTCGCCCGCCGCTCTCGCTCGGCTTCGGCCTGGCGTGCAATCGCGCGAATCATCGACTCGTTGAGGTCTACTTGTTTGATCTCTACGTTCGAGACCTTGATGCCCCAGGCATCGGTTTGCGCATCCAGCGCACGCTGGATGTCGGTATTGAGCTTGTCGCGTTCCGCCAGCATTTCATCGAGTCCGTGCTTGCCGAGCACCGAGCGCAGCGTGGTCTGGGCAAGCTGGCTGGTCGCTTCCATGAAGTTCGCGACCTGGATGACAGCGTGCTCGGGATTGACCACCCGGAAATACACCACGGCGTTGACCTTTACCGACACGTTATCGTGCGAAATGACATCCTGGCTCGGCACATCGAGCACCACGGTGCGCAGATCCATGCGCACCATTTGCTGCACGCCGGGAATCAGAACGATCAGGCCTGGGCCTTTCACCCCGGTGAAACGACCCAGCGTGAACACCACCCCGCGCTGGTACTCGCGCAGCACGCGCAGCGTCATTGTCAGGATGACAATGACAATCAGCGCCACGCCGCCATATCCGATGGTCCAAACCATGGGCTTACTCCTTTCTGTCCGGTCCAGCTTCCAGCACTTCGACGGTCAGCACCAGGCCGTCGAGCTGGACGGCGCGCACTGTGTCACCGACCTGTAATGGGGCCGCCGAGCGCACCCGCCAGCGTTCCCCACGAATCAGCGCGTAGGGCTCGCCGTCATTCGTCAGTACGACCCCGGTAGAGCCGAGGAGTTGCTCGCGCCCGCTTACTACCGGCACCCGGCGCGACGCGAACGCGAGTCTGGCAATCACGAACAGCCCGATGGCCGCCAGCAGCGCAATCACCGCTACCAGCGATATTGGCACGGCATAGGCGCCCGCCTCGGTATCGATCAGCATGATGGACCCGGCGACCAAAGCGATCAGCCCGCCGGCTCCCAACACCCCGGAAGCGCCGGTAAAGAATTCCGTGACGAACAGTGCCACCCCGAGGGCAATCAATCCCAGGCCAGCGTAGTTGACCGGTAATAGTTGCAAGGCGAATAAACCAAGCAGCAGACAAATCCCGCCCACCACGCCGGGCAGCACGAAACCCGGGCTCATGAACTCGAACAGCAGTCCGTAAAGGCCACCCATCAGCAGGATGTAGGCAATGGACGGATTGGTGATGACAGCCAGCAGCTGCGTGCGCCAGTCCGGGTCTCGCTGCACTACTTCTGCGGTCAGCGTGGTCAGGACGTACTTCTGGCCGCCAGCGGAGACGGATCGGCCGTTGAGGCGCTGAAGCAATTGCGGCAAATCCGCCGCGATTACATCGACGACCTTCAACGCAAGCGCTTCCCGGGCGGACAGGCTGACCGCTTCACGCACCGCGCGTTCGGCCCAATCCGCATTGCGGCCACGCGACTGCGCCAGTCCGCGAATGTAAGCCGCGGAATCGTTGATCTGCTTGCGGCGCAGGCT
>DATMZQ010000127.1:0-5509 GCA_035573615.1 Burkholderiales bacterium
CTGGTACGGTACACGCGGACAGGATCGTCGATCAATTCACCCGTCAAGCCGTGCCGTTTTCAACGGCAAAAACCATTGCAGATCGCAAAGCGCTACAGCTGCTGATCGATGTAACCGGTGCGGCGGCCGAGGATACCGTACTCGATGTCGCGTGCGGCGGTGGTAACGTGGTGTGCGCCTTCGCCGCAAGGGTCAGGCACGCAACCGGTATTGATATGACGCCGGCAATGCTCCAGCACGCACAGGCAACCGGCAAGCAACAGGAATTGACCAATATCAGCTGGGATCTGGGCCAGGCTACTGCACTGCCCTACGCCGACGCTAGCTTCTCCATCGTGGTCACGCGTTTCAGCTTCCACCATTTCATCGAACCCCTGGCCGTGCTGAAAGAAATGGTACGCGTGTGTGCGCCCGGCGGACGCGTCCTGGTCGCGGACATGCACACGTCAACCGATCCTGAACAAGGCGCGGCGTTCAACCGCATGGAACTGCTGCGCGATCCCTCCCATGTTCGGGCTCTGCCAATTGCCGAGCTCAAGGCACTCTTTCCCGCGGCCGGGCTGCCCGATGCCCGCATCACTTTCTACGAGTTGCGCGACGAACTGGAAAATTTACTGGCTCGTTCCTTCCCGAATCCGGGCGACGCCGACAAAATCCGCGAACTGTTCCGAATGTCGGCGCAGGACAATCGGCTCGGCATTCCGATCAGCATCGAAGGATCGCGCATTCACTACGGGTATCCGGTTGCGGTGCTGGTCGCTACAAGGCGCTGAATGCGGATGGCACAGGATAGTTCCAAGACGGATTTCTGGGAAACGCGCTATCGCGACCACATTACGCCTTGGGATGCCGGCAAGGTACCCGCGGCACTGCGCGATTACGTTGCAAAGTTTGAGCCTGGAGCGCGCGTGCTGATTCCCGGCTGTGGATTTGCCCATGAAGCGGCGTTCCTGGCCGACAAGGGGTTCGACGTGCTGGCCATCGACTTTAGTCCTGCGGCCATTGCCACCGCACTGAAGTCGTTACCCGAATCGGCGCGCTTCGTGCAGCTCGCCGATTTTTTTGAATTCGATTTCGCCAAACGCTTCGATATCATTTACGAACGCGCCTTCCTGTGCGCCCTGCCGCGCACGCTGTGGGACCGCTACGCCAAACGCAGTGCCGAACTGCTGAAACCAGATGGCATCATCGCCGGCTACTTTTTTTTCGCCGAGTCGCCAAAAGGGCCGCCGTTTGGAACCAGCCGGGCGGAACTGCAAGCGTTGCTCGGGCAACGGTTTGCCCTGGTTGACGACCAGCCGGTCACCGATTCCATTGACGTCTTCTCTGGCAAAGAGCGCTGGATGGTCTGGCGCAAGGCTGAGGACCGAACGCCCTGAGTTTTGTGCGCGCGCCACAGTCCGGGGCGATTATGCTCCACTACACGGCCTTTACCGTAGCCTCCATTCGCGGGGCAGTTGCCGGCTCGCCGGGTCCTGTCGATAGAAAAGCGCGAGCTGTTCGTAAACTTGCGGATAAACGACTTTGACGATGTCGGGGATCTCAAAAAAAGTTTCGCTGACCACCGCGAAAAACTCGCCAGGCGATTCGGTCGCATAGGGATCGATCTCGGTACTCTCCCCCGCCCTGACCCGCCGGCGAAGGTCCTGATAAGCGGCATTGAACACATCGGACCACAAGCGCCGGTTCATGCCCGCGTGCAACGGAGGAAAGCCGTTAGCCGTGCCGTTCAGCATGTCGAGCTTGTGCGCAAATTCATGGATCACGACATTCATGCCGTCCGTGTCGCCCGCGTGCGCCACGCTCGCCCACGAGAGAATGACCGGACCGCGCAGCCACGCCTGCCCGGCGTACGCAGTTTGGTCGGTCTCCACGAGGCCGTCCGGATTGCGGAATTCATGCCGCGAAACAAATTCCGCGGGATAAACGATGACCTCGACCCAGCCATCGTAATGCTCGATGCCAAGTTCGAGCACCAGAATACAGGCCTGAACCGCGATGCCGAGTTTCATTTCCGGACTCAGGTCCAACCCGCCAGCGGCAGAAATCTGCTTGTCGTGCAAAAACAGAATCGCCAGTTCTTTCAGGCGAGCTCGCTCATCATCATGCAGGCGCGCCACAAAAACAAAGCGCGATGAGACCCGGCGCCAGGTAACGTCATCGATGCGGGATTTGCGGAGGATGCGGCGTCTGCGCCACTGCCTGAAACCAAACATGGGAACTTGCGCGTTGCCGGTCAGGCCCCCGAGTTGTCACCTATAGGCGGCTCGTCTTCCAGCGGGGCATCGAGCATCGTGAGTTCCAGGGCGCGCATCTGATCGGGTTGATCGAGCTCGACTCGTTCTATCTGGACAAAACGCCTGGTGATCTTGTCGCTGGAAACCCGAACTTCCTCCGCATCCTGATGCGCCTGCCGGATGTGGTCGGCAAGTCTCTTCATGCGCGCATCGAAGCGCTGAAAATCCTTCCCGAGCTTGCCGAGTTCGTCCTTGATGATGTGCACCTGTTCACGCGTAGCCACATCTTTCATGACCGCCCGCGCGGTGTTCAATACCGCCATCAATGTCGTCGGTGAGACAATCCAGACCCTGCGCTGCATTGCATAGTCCACGACTTCCGATTGGTTAGCGTGGATTTCGGCAAATACGGCTTCTGCCGGGACGAACATGACCGCACCGTCCGAAGTTTCGCCCGCGATAATATATTTCTCCGCGATGTCGTCCACGTGTTTTTTGACGTCCGCACGAAACTGCCGCTGCGCGGCCGCGCGTTCGGATTCCGGCATGCCCTGCTCAAACATGCGCCGGTAGTTCTCCAGGGGGAATTTGGCATCGACCGCCACCATTCCGGTTGGTGGCGGCAATTTCAGCACGCAATCCGCGCGCGCGCCGGTCGCTGAAAAAGTGTATTGGAATTCGTAGGCCATGGCCGGAAGGATATTGCGTACCAGGCCTTCCAGCTGTATTTCACCAAAGGCTCCGCGCGAACGCTTGTCGCCGAGCAGTTCCTGCAGGCTTACCACATTGCTGGTGAGTCCATCTATTTTTTTCTGCGCTTCATCGATGGTTGCCAGGCGTGCCATCACGCTGACGAACGTCTCGTTGGTCTTCTTGAAGCCTTCCTCCAGCCGCTCAGTCACTTTGCCGCTGATCTGCTCGAGACGCGTGTCGGTTGTCTTCGATAGCGACTCCATGGAAGCCGACAACTGGGCCGATGCATTGCGCATGGTCGTTTGGATTAGTTCCTGTTCCGCGCGATTCTGTTCCGCCAGGGTTTGCAGGATGCGGGTCAGCACTTCGCTACGCAACTGGTCGTGCTTGACTTGCAAGTCGGCGGTCATCTGCGCCAGTTTCAGCGTCGTCGTTTCGCGCGTAGCGGAAAGTTCTTCGACTTGCTTGACCTGAAGCGCGCCGACCGTGCTGCGCGTCTGCGTAAGTTCCTGGGTGATCGTGGTGCGCAGCCGGTCGAACAGTTCCAGTTGCGCCGTGTTCAACCGGTCGCCGAGGCCGTTCAGTCCCGCGTTCAGATCCTTGATCATCGCCATGTGCTTATCCTCCAGCACGCGCGTCAGCGAGTCGGGGTGGCTCGTCTGGCGGCGCACGACACTCGCTGCCATGAAGATCAGGACGATGACGGCGAATAGCGTCGCTGCAGAAAGTCCGAGGCCAACCGAGAATTCAATCATCTCAGGAGTATAACTGAAGCATCCACCGTCTCGTCCCGGTCCGCCCAACCGCCTCAAAGAGGCCGGAACGAATCAGAATGCAGCCGCAAAAATGCGATTTTTTGCGGCCACGCTGCGATAGAGAAAGGCCAAAATAAAGGGCGACCATACGCGGTCGCCCTGGATTCATCGGGCCAGAATCAGCCGTCAAATTGTTCGTTACGCTGCTGCCGTGGTCGTGTCGCGCGATGCGCGCTTGCGTTCATGCTCCTTGAGGTAACGCTTGCGGATGCGAATCGATTTCGGCGTGATTTCCACCAACTCATCGTCGGCAATGAATTCAACAGCCTTTTCCAGCGTCAGTTCGATCGGCGGTACCAGCCGTACCGCCTCATCCGTACCTGAAGCCCGCACGTTGGTGAGCTGCTTGCCTTTGATCGGATTAACCACCAAGTCGTTGTCGCGCGAATGAATGCCGATCACCATGCCCTCGTAGAGCGCATCGCCGGGCGACACGAACATACGGCCACGATCCTGCAGTTTCCACAAGGCGTAGGCAACCGCTTCGCCGTCATCCTGTGAGATCAGCACGCCATTGCGGCGTTCTTCCATATCGCCCTTGACCGGCCCGTAATCGTCAAAGATGTGGCTCGCCAGGCCGGTGCCACGCGTGATATTCAGGAATTCGCCCTGGAACCCGATCAGCCCGCGCGCGGGAATGCGGTATTCAAGCCGTGTGCGGCCTTTGCCGTCGGCCTGCATATCCTGCAGGTCGCCGCGTCGTCTGCCGAGTTCTTCCATTACTGCGCCCTGATGAGCGTCTTCCACGTCCACGGTGAGCAGTTCATACGGTTCTTCCTTTACGCCATCAACGGTTCTCATCACGACGCGTGGACGCCCGACCGCCATTTCGTAGCCTTCGCGACGCATGTTTTCCAGCAGGATAGTCAGATGCAGTTCGCCGCGTCCCGATACGACAAACGTGTCCGAATCGGCGGTAAATTCCACTTTCAGTGCCACATTCGATTGCAGTTCGCGTTCCAGGCGCTCGCGAATCTGGCGGCTGGTCACGTACTTGCCGTCGCGACCGGCCAAAGGTGAGGTGTTGACCAGGAAGTTCATGGTCAGGGTCGGCTCGTCTACCTTCAGCAATGGAAATGCCTTTGGATTGGTCGGATCAGTCAGGGTAACGCCGATGCCAACTTCTTCGATGCCATTGATCAGGACGATATCGCCCGCCTCGGCTTCGTCGACCACCGTGCGCTCCAGGCCTTTGAATACCAGCACCTGATTGACCTTGGCGATTTTCGGTTCGCTGTCGGGACCGTGCATGACTGCGACTTGTTGCCCCGAACGAATCCGCCCCTGCGCCACCCGGCCAATGCCGATACGACCTACAAAACTTGAATAGTCCAGCGAGCAAATCTGCAACTGCAACGGCGCGTCCGGATCCGCATCGCGTACCGGAACATATTGCAGAATCGCGTCAAATAGCGGCCGCATGTCCGTACTCGGCTCATTCAGGCTCATCGTGGCGTAACCGTTCAGCGCAGACGCGTATACGACCGGAAAATCAAGTTGCGCTTCGGTTGCGCCAAGCTTGTCGAACAGGTCAAACGTCTGGTTCACAACCCAATCGGCACGCGCGCCCGGACGATCCACTTTGTTGACCACGACGATCGGCTTCAGCCCGAGCGCAAGCGCCTTACGTGTCA
This sequence comes from Burkholderiales bacterium, assembly GCA_035573615.1. Lineage (GTDB taxonomy): Bacteria > Pseudomonadota > Gammaproteobacteria > Burkholderiales > JACQAP01 > JACQAP01. Next base: position 5,380 of record DATMZQ010000127.1, read on the forward strand.
CGAACCGGGTTTGCGGCATCGGGCCTTCCACTGCATCGACCAGCAACAACACGCTGTCCACCATTGACAGAACACGCTCGACTTCGCCGCCGAAATCGGCATGTCCCGGCGTGTCCACGATGTTGATGTG
>DATMZQ010000128.1:0-2502 GCA_035573615.1 Burkholderiales bacterium
GGCTTGGACGGCCAGTTGCGGGTCCACCGGGGAGACTGAAAACACGCACTTATGTATATTCGCTTCCATGGTAGACGAGATTTTGACTTCGAGGATCAAGTCCGCCAGAGCAAAAATCTGGCTATGCATTGGCATGCCGGCGTCCATCCGAACTTCGGCAACTGAGCCATCAACCATGTCGCGCATTGCAACCAATGTGCGGTCCATCACTGCGCCTGTAGAACCTGCCAACCCGACCGTACCCGCTTTGATTGCTGCAAAGCTCAGCGTGGCGGTCTGGATGAGATTTCGCATTTCATGGGCAAGGGCGCCCAATCGTATATTCACTTCCTTGCTTTGCTTCTCCGCGTTGAGGTTATCGCGCTCATCCGAAAACGCCGTGACAGCACCGGCGATGGCCTCGTCCAAACAGCGATTGAGTGAACGGAACTCTTCTATTTCAAAAGGCTCATCTAGCTCAAATGCCAGATCGGTTATGGACTGGCAGACATCCCCGTAGGCGTGCACCACCTGGTCAATCGTAAAGCCATGATCGAGTAGTTCGCGGCCGTGAATCGCAGCCGCCTTGTTCATTTCAGAAGACTTGCGCCGCCCCACTCCAGCAGTACTGGAAACAGCAGTACTGGAAACCCTCCGATCCACAAAAGCTTTCGGCTCCTGCTCCATTTCGAGCGTGTCGATGAGCTGCTGAATGAACATCGGGATACCGTTATGCAGGGCTTCTTTGGTGTGCTCGGGCAAGGGCCGTTTTGCAGCTTTCACCCGGCATCGCTCGATCAAATTGGAGTCGTTATCTCTCAGGAATTGGTAAAGCATGGTACCCCCTCGTGACCTCGACGTTAGTCGGCGTGCCGAACGGAGTATGTGCGCTACCGGACTTATAAAATCTTTTTTACAAACCATTGCTTTTCGCTAAAGATTTCAACGCGCGATATGCGGCGGTGTGCCGTAAAGCCCGTGGTCCGCAGCGGTTGCTATGCCTATCTCGGCCCGACTGCCCCCCAGTTTAATTGCGAGCGTGCTCGGCCTGATCAGGGAAACGTGACCCCAGATCGCCGACTTATCTGGAAGCAGTATGCCGATCCTGAAGCCTAAAGTGGAGGTAGCGAACGCCGACTTTTAAGGTGTACGCTACCGTACATATACTGGTTGAACGAGCCCGTATGTCCGCACCCAATCCGCACCCTCCCACAAGAAACCTTCTTATCGGCGCGCTCCCTACGGCGACCTACGAGCGCCTGCTGCCCCACTTTGATCCGGTTGTGCTTCCGCTTGGCTGGTCTGTATATGAATCCGGAGAACGCATGGCGCATGTGTATTTCCCTACCGAGGGGATTGTCTCCCGGCTATACGTTTTGCAGGATGGTGCCTCCGCAGAAATGGCGATCACCGGAAATGAAGGCGCGGTCGGCATTTCCTTGTTCATGGGAGGAGAGAGCACCATAAGCCGGGCTGTAGTGCAAAGCGCGGGATACGCATATCGCCTGAAAGCGGCGTTGGTGAAATCAGAATTCGCACGCGGCGACGAATTTCAATACCTGCTCTTGCGCTTCACGCAGGCATTGATCACCCAAATGTCGCAGACAGCCGTGTGCAATCGATATCACACGATAGAGCAACAGCTATGCCGTTGGTTGCTGTTGAGCCTGGACCGACTATCCACCAATCAACTGGTCATGACCCAGGAGTTGATCGCGAATATGCTGGGTGTGCGCCGCGGCGGCGTCACGGACGCTGCGCGACACCTTCAGGCTGCTGGCTTGATTGAGTACGCCCGCGGCAAAATCACCGTAATGGACCGGCCAAAGCTGGAAGACCGAGCGTGCGAATGCTATGCGGTGGTTAAACGAGAATCGGACCGTTTGCTATCGCATTTCAGTGCTGTATCAAGTCCTCGCTAAGCGCCCCGCACTAGCTTAAGCGTAGCAGTTCATCTGGCTGTCCGACCGTTGGCGTACATACGGCAACCAGAAACGGGCTGTGAAAACAGCCTTTTTTATTTTTCTTCTTGCGCGCTGCCGCGGCTTGGGAATAATGCGACGCATCACCGCGCGGATGATTTGACGGTGGCACATTTCCGACCGGAGAAAAAAAGTGGATAACCACGAAGTCTTGACGAAGCAGCAACCCATCATTGGCGCTGGAGCCCTGATTGCCGAACAAGCAGACCTCATTGGCAAAGTAAGTGACGCCGAAAGTTTTCTGAACACGGCCAAGGCCATGCTCGACGGTGCGCAGCCGCTACAGGAAGTCAATCCCGTTCCGGCTATTGCAGTAACGTTCCTGTGTGGCTTTTGCGCTGAAACCGCACTGAAGGCCGCATTGGCACAGACCGGCACGTCAACGAAGGTTCTAAAGGATATCGGGCATCAATTGATCCAACTCTGGAACGAAGCCGTATCGAAAGGAATCCTTGATTCAGTCCCTCCTAGATGGCTTGAGCAATTGAATTCCCTTCATGCAGGGGACTATGTATTGCGCTATCCCATGCAGTTGAATGGC
>DATMZQ010000129.1:0-15618 GCA_035573615.1 Burkholderiales bacterium
TTACCTCAAGGTCGGATTGCTCAGCATGATCCCCTGGACCGCAAGTGTCATCTCGATGATCTACTGGGGCGCGCACTCGGACCGCACGAAAGAACGCCGCTGGCACTCCGCCTCGGGTTTCCTGGTCAAGATGGTCGGCCTGTTGCTGCTTGCGCTGGTGCCGCACTGGCCGATTGCATCGATGTTCGCGCTGACGCTCGTGACCATCGGATGGGGCGCTTACGTCGTGACGTTCTGGTCCCTTCCGACCGCGTTTCTGAGCGGTACCGCAGCAGCTGCCGGCATCGCGCTGATCAACTCGGTAGGAAATCTCGGCGGCTATTTCGGCCCCGATATGATCGGTCGCATTCGGATGGCGACTGGTGGCGCGACGGAGCCGGCGTTTTATACCCTGGCGGGAGTGGCGCTGCTTGGCGCCCTGATCATCCTGTTCTTGCCCAGGACCCAGCTCAAAGCCGTGCCGCTAAAGGCAGCGTGAGTTATTGGTGAATGAAAATCGGGCGCTCGGCGCCCGATTTTTATGTGCTTCGACGCGCTATCAGGTAAACGCCCCGCTCCGCGCGTTGTGCCCGCCATCCACTGTGATCACCGTTCCACTCAGATACGACGCTCGCGTCGAAGCCGCGAACACCACGACGTTCGCGATTTCATCTACGGTCGCAGGCCGGCCAAGCGGTAATCCCTTTACGAATTCGCGCCAGCGCTCCGGATCGCCGAGCTTGTCTGCGGCACGCGTTTTCATGAGCGTAACAAGGCGCTCCGTCTCGACAGCACCAGGGCTTATCGCCAGTACGCGAATGCCATCCTCGATACTGTGACTTCCGAGCGTGCGCGTGAACGCGTTGAGAGCGGAATTGCCTGTCGACCCGGCGATGTAACCGGTGTCGAGCCGATCGGCAGCAAGGCCGGTCACGTTGATGATCACGCCTTTGCGCTTGCTGCGCATCGCGGCATAGTAAGCGCGGCACAAGTTGATGTAGCCGAACACTTTCAGGTCCCAGGCAGCGCGCCAGCGCGCCTCATCCACTGCCTGCAGGTCACCGCCCGGTATGGCGCCGGCGTTATTGACGAGGATGTCCGGTGTGCCAGTGGCAACGAGCAAGGCGCTGACGGTTTCGCTGCGCGACAGATCGAGCGCGTGCGCCTTTACTTGAACTGGATACTGCCTGCGAATGCTGTCCGCGGCGCTTTCGATGGTTGCGGCGCTGCGCGCAACAATTTGCAATGAGCATCCTTCCGCCGCTAATCCACGTGCGATCGCGAGGCCGATTCCCTTGGAAGCACCGGTAACGACGGCGGTTTGTCCTGTCAGGCCCAGCTCCACGCGCTCCCCCTCTCGTTTGAATGCTCTTGTGCGACGATTGGGAAATATAGCATCCGCCGTCGAGGGACTCCGTCTCTTCCATTCCGATAGGGCGACGCCATCGCCAATACTTGCGCCTTGGTTACCTCATTGAAATAACATTTGCCGTTTCTCTAGCCCGGGGATTGCGTGCCGCCCACCCGCCTTTCGGTAAAATGTCGCACCAGCACGACCATTGTGAAGTCGTGACTGTCCAAACCAGGCAAGATCTGTCGAACGGTCTGGATGCGATAATCTTGAAGGAGTCCCTATGAAGAAATTCCTCGTTTTATATCTGGCACCTGCCTCAGTGATCGACGACTGGAAGAAGACCCCGCCCGAGAAAAGAAAAGAACCGGAAGAAAAAATGCAGCGCGAGTGGAAGCAGTGGATGAGCAGCCACGCAAAGATGTTTACCGACCCCGGAGCCGGCGCCGGGAAGACTAAGCGCGTGACTGCCCACGGCACCACAGACGCCAGGAACGACATCATGCTGTACGGCATCGTGGAAGCGGAGTCGCATGCAGATGCCGCAAAGGCGTTCGAAGGCCACCCTCATTTCACGATTCCGCAGGCATCCATAGAAGTCATGGAGATCAATCCGCTGCGCGGGATGTGATGAGGGCGACGTGCCCCCTGCGGGGATTCCGCATGGGATACCGTGCTTTCGCACATAACCGGTCTAAAAGAGGTGGGTACCGGTCTTCGACCATAACGATCGTAAATGGTAAGGGCGTAAGGCCGTGCCCCCTACGGGGATACCGGTCTTCGACCCTAATATCGTGAATACGTGAATGTCGTGAAGTAACCGAATTTTGAGAAGGAGAAAAATGATGAGCGCACTGTTCAGAGCACTGGTCCTCGCCGTAGTCTCGGCTGGCACGGCTTCGGCGCAAACGATCGGCGGCGCCGAAGAAACCCTGAAGAAGAAAAACATCCTGCTGCCTGCGCCGCCGTCGCCAGTTGCGAACTACGTACCGGCCGTCCGCGTCGGTAATCTGCTTTTCCTGTCGGGTTCCGGACCCGATCCCTCTACGCCCCGGGGCAAGGTCGGCAAGGATCTTACGCTCGAGCAAGGTTATCAGGCCGCGCGTTCGGTAGGGTTAAATTTACTCGCCAATGCAAAAGCCAATTTGGGAAGTCTCGACAAGGTAAAGCGCGTCGTGAAAGTTCTCGGTATGGTGAACTCGGCGCCAGGATTTACTGACCAGCCGAAGGTCATCAACGGTTTTTCCGACCTCATGGTGGAAGTGTTTGGTGAATCCATCGGCAAGCATGCCCGCTCAGCGGTCGGCATGGCCGAGCTGCCCTTCGGCATCCCGGTCGAGATCGAAATGATTCTCGAGGTCGAGTAGCAGTGAGCTACGTCAAGAATTAAAAAAATAGCGCACCACGAATACCCTGGCGTTTAGCCCGGAGTTATGGGCGGAATACCCTAGCGAAGCTCGGAGTACCCTTTTAGCCCGGTACCCACTGGACCCTTTTAGGCACAAATACCCTCGCGCTAGCGTGGAGTAGCCCGTTAGACACGAAGAAAGGCAAGTGAGATATGGTCGGTCTAATGTGGTTGGCCACTGATGCAGGCGCCAGAGAGGGAACGACAACGTACCGTTAGATCACAAATACCCCTTCAGTCCCGGTTTTCTTCGTGTCCCTTAGCGTCTTTGTAAGTCGCACTGCGTTTAGCATCCCAGTGTCTCGGGTTTCTTCGTGACCTTCGTGTCTTTGTGGTGGCCACTTCTTTAGTTCGTAAGAAAAAAAACGGGCACCTGCCGGTGCCCGTCTTTAGTTAGTGCCAGTGCCCTGCAATTACATGTTGCCTTTTTTGCCGGGATGGGCTGCCATGTACGTGTTGACCTCGTCCATGGATATCGTGCCATCTTTATCCGTGTCGATCGCGTCGAAATTCTTCGCAGCGTTTTTGTTGAATTTCTTCGCTTCCTTGCGGTCCAGCGTGCCATCGTGGTCCTTGTCGGCCTTGTTGAACGCGGCCGCCGTCTTGTCTTGGTTCTGCATGCTTTTGTCGCTGGTGTTCTTGTCCTGCTTGGCATCCTTGCTCGTATCGTTCATCGCATCTTTGGTATTCGGATCCGCCGAGCGCGACTGCGACGTTTCGGCTTGCTTGGGTGCAGCCTTGACCTCGGTGTCTGAAGTGTTGCCAGCGGCGAAGACGACGGTTGCAGTGCCGGCAAACAATCCTGCTACCAACAGCGAAATAATGGAACGTTTCATACTCATGCTCCTTTCTTTGATGGGAAAAACGCGGTCATGTTTGGTGGCCGCGGGCCGCATTGACGCGGTTGTTCGGCTACCTGTATGCGACCACCGGGATCGTCAAAAGTTACGGGACATCGCACGCGGCACCCCGGTAAGACGTAGGCCGAGTAGCCTAATGGACGTAGGACGCTCGCCTACAACAAGTAAGCTATTGCACACAGAGGTATGAAAGGATGTTCAGATAACGCAAGACCACGCGTCGCCACGCAAGGCGATGTGGCTTGGACGGCACGGTGCGCTCGACCGCATGGGTGCCTGGCTCGATCACTGAATTTTTGCAGCGATCGAGAAACCGCCAAACCAGTGCGTACCAAAGCGTATTCGCGTCGCCGCTTTACAAATCTTTACCTTGGCGAGAACAGGCGTTAACGCTGGGCCGTGAGGATGGCGACATCGGGCAATGGTGCTCGACCCTTCAATACGGAGTTAACATGGAAACCCTGGAAACGTCCCCGCAATCCTCCCATTCACGTTGCAGCCACTCCGGACATCGGGGCGCGCGCTTCGGCAGAGGCCTTTTGATTCTGTTGATCGCACTCGCCGCCGGCTTCGCCGGCGGTTACGCCAGCAGATCGTTTGCACACGGAGCCGGCAACGGGATGTCGGAAGCGATGGACCCTGCGCAAATGGATGAGCATGTACAGCGCATGGTGAAGCACCTTGCAGTGGAAGTGGATGCCACGCCGGAACAGCAGGAAAAACTGAATGTGATTGCGAAAAACGTGGCTCACGACCTGGCACCGCTGCGCGGCAATATGAAGCGAGCGCGCCAGCAAGCGCTGGAATTGCTGAGCGCCGATAAAATTGACCATGCCGCTATCGAGAATCTTCGCGCCGCACAGCTTGCCACAATGGATTCCGCGTCCCGGCAGCTGAGCCAGGCGCTGGCGGACGCGGCGGATGTATTGACAGTCGACCAACGCAAGAAGTTGGCCGAGCGCGTGCAGCACTTCGGCCATCATTGGCACCACGGCTAACGTAACGTTGCATCGGCCAACGCACGGGCGCGCACTTGTTGGCTTCGACAAGGCGCGTCGGTGCGGGTAAATTCCCGTCCACCGTGCTCGCCTCCGCTCCATCTGCCAGTCGCATCCTGCTGATCGAGGATGACCAGCGTCTTGCCGCCCTCGTAGCTGAATACCTTGGCGAGGCAGGTTATCGCGTCAGTGTCACGGAGACAGGCGCAGATGGACTTGCCCGCGCCCTGCACGAGCCCTTCGATGCAGTTGTACTCGATCTGATGCTGCCGGACATGGATGGCCTGGACGTGTGTCGCAGACTGCGGGGCGATTCAACGTTGCCGATTCTCATGTTGACCGCGCGCGGAAACGCGATGGATCGCGTCGTTGGACTGGAGCTGGGCGCCGATGATTATCTGCCGAAACCTTTCGAACCGCGGGAACTGCTGGCGCGCTTGCGTGCGATCCTGCGGCGCGGCCGCTCGGGTGCCTCCGCCGACGTGCTGCGTTTCGGCCGACTGGAGATCGACCGTGCTGCTCGTGCGGTGCGGGTTGATGGCGTGATACGTGAACTGACCAGCTATCAGTTCGCGTTGCTGCTGGCATTGGCGCAAAACGCTGGCCGCGTGCTGTCTCGAGAGTCACTGATGGAGCAACTCAAGGGCGAAACGCTGGAAGCTTTCGACCGCTCCATCGATGTGCATATCTCTCGCATTCGCGCCGTCATCGAAGACGATGCGAGGAAGCCGCGTCGCATCGTCACGGTCCGCGGCGGGGGCTACGTGTTCGCAAAGCAGCAGGATTAGCCATGAACCGCCTGTACTTCCGGATTTATCTGGCAGTACTCGCAAGCCTGGTCGTCTTTGCGCTGGCGGCGGGACTGTTGTGGCGAACACTCGGCGAATCGGGGAACATGTGGCAAGGCGGTGAACTGGTGGGACAGTTTGCGCAAAACATCCTGCCGCCAGCCTCGACCGATCGGATTGGGCAGCAGGCCGCGCTGGAAAGAATCGGCGCCGGACTGCATGCGGATGTTTCGTTATTCGCGCCGGATAGAAGCCTGCTTGCGTCGCTGGGTGCGCCGCTTTCTGTGCCCGCTGAAAACAGCGAAGAACCCTGGTCTGGCGCACGCATAATGCACTCGCCAGTCTGGACGATTCATCTCCCGGACGGGCGCTGGCTGGTCGTGCGCCGGCCAATGACGGTTCGCCACATTCCGGGGCTCGCACTCGCACTAGCCATCGGGTTGCTGCTGGTGGTAGTGGCGATAGCGGCTCATCCAGTGGTACGCCGCCTGACCCGCCGGCTGGAACGATTGCAAAACGGCGTGGAAACACTGGGGCGCGGTGATCTTTCGGCGCGCGTGAAAGTCGAGGGGCACGATGAAGTCGCGCGACTGGCGATGAGCTTCAACCGTGCCGCCGCGCGCATCGAAGCGTTGCTGAATGCGCACAAGATGCTCCTGGCCAATGCATCGCACGAGCTGCGCACGCCGCTCACGCGCATTCGCATGGGCGTGGAGCTGCTGAAGGCAGATGCCGACCCCGCGCGCCGCGCCGCGCTTGAGCGAGACATCGCAGAGATAGACAACCTCATCGAAGGTATCCTGCTGAGCAGCCGGCTCGATGCGCTTGCAGAGCCCGAAGTCAATGAAGAAGTAGATTTGCTCGCGCTGGCTGCCGAAGAATGCGCGCGCTACGAGAGCTGCAGCGTGAGCGGCGACTCGGTAATATTGCATGGCGATCCCATCTTGCTACGGCGGCTGTTACGCAATCTGGTGGAGAATGGGTTGCGTCACGGCAGTCCGCCAGTCAACGTAGCGGTCGCTCGGGAAGCCGGGCACGCAGCGCTGCGCGTAACTGACCACGGCCGCGGAATCATCGGCTCTGAGACTGAGGCCGTGTTCGAACCCTTCCATCGCGGGCGCCATACCAGCGCCGCGGGCACGGGCCTGGGATTGTCGCTTGTGCGCAAGATTGCCCGGCACCATGGGGGCGATGCGCGCATCGAAAAGAATGGACCCGATGGGCTGACGGTTCTCGTGACGCTGTAGCAACTGGCGATTAGCAAATTGCAGGGTCACCTGGTTTGCTGCGTCGCAACGGGTTATGCGCTGAATGATCAGTCTGATATGTCTTGCGCGGAGCTACTCATCCTTTTTTTGTTCCGCTAGCATGGTCCGCGAACATGAGGTCGGAAAGCGGGTAATCCAAAACAAAATTCGACTGCATTCAGGCAGGAGCTTGTAAACGTAGAACGGCCCTTACCGATGCGCCGCACGGTGAGTCAAAAAAACATGTCTTGCGTGTTTCGAGGAGGAGGATTCCATGAAATTCTTTACTGCGCACCAGCGCGCGTGCTCCACGTCTGGTTTCACCGGCAACACCGGACAAGGGGCCGCTAGATCGCTTCGAGCCGCCACTTGCGCGCTCATCACAACGTTGGCCTCGGCCGGTATCGCCGTGGCAGCAGACGATAATCCGGCGAACTGGCCGGTCTATCACGGCAATTCCAAATCGAGCCGGTACAGCGCGCTCGACAGCATCAACAAATCCAATGTCAAGAAGCTCAAGGTCGCATGGATCCACCAGCCCGGCGAAATCACCGGCGGCCTGCAGGCCACGCCGATCGTCATCGATGGTGTGCTCTATTACTCCTCCGCCAATAACAAGGTGCAGGCGCTCGATGCCGCAAGCGGCAAGGAACTGTGGCGCTACCAGCCCAAGCTCGATCCGATCGTGAACGAAATTTTCTTCACCGCATCGAGCCGCGGCGTCACGGTTGGTCACGGCAAGGTCTATCTGGCGACACTCGATGGCCGCTTAATCGCGCTCGATCAGAAGACTGGCAAGGAAGTCTGGATTACGCAGCTCGTGGAAACACGCAAGAAGTCAGGCAACAATTTCACCTCGCCACCCACGTTAGCTGGTGACGTGCTCGTCATCGCGCCGACGTCGGGCGATACCGCGCAACGCGGCAAGATCTATGCGGTCGATGCCAACACCGGCCAGCCGAAGTGGGAATTCGACACCATCAAGGATGACCCCAACAGCTGGCCCGGCAACACCGGCGATACCGGCGGAGGTGGCGGCTGGCTGCCCGGCACTTATGACAAGGAGACAGACACCTTGTACTGGGGTGTAGGCAACCCCGCGCCGGATTACTTCGGGGACGAACGCAAGGGCGACAATCTGTACACCGACTCGGTAATCGCGCTGAACCCGCGAACGGGCGTGCTGAAATGGGTTAGGCAAGAGCTGCCGCACGACGTCTGGGACTTCGATTCGACATACGAGACCGTGCTGTTCGAGCGCAATGGCAAGAAGCTGCTGTTCCATCCGACCAAGGCCGGATTTGTCTGGGTCATGGAACGCGACACCGGCAAATTGCACAACGTCTGGCCGTACAGCAAGACTTACAACTTCGTGAAGACCATCGACCCGAAGACCGGCGAGTTGATTGGCCGGCAGGATCCGCAAGTCGGGCAGGAGATCCTGATCTGTCCGTGGATCCTGGGTTCACGCAGCTGGAACCATGGCGCTTATAGTCCCAAGAGCGGCCTCTGGTACAACAACGTGATGGAAGCCTGCAACACCGTGAAGACGGCGAAGCAGGATCCAAGCAAACTCGGCCCGGCGGATCTGTATTACGGGGTCGAAAGCGTGCAGATGGTGCCGCCGCCGAACGAGCCTGCGTCCGGACGTTTCGAAGCGCGCGATCCGGAATCCGGCAAAGTCAAATGGAGCGTGCCCTATTCCGTGCCGGGCCTCGGTTGCGTCATGGCTACCGCCGGCGGCCTCGTGTTCAACGCAGATGTGTTCGGCACCTTGAACGCCTACGACGCGGACACCGGGAACGTGCTGTGGAATTTCAACATGGGGTCTGGCTCGCGCGGCGGAATCGTCAGCTACGCGGTCAATGGCAAGCAGTACATCGTCGTGGCGAGCGGCATGTATTCCCACGCGGTGGATTTCATGCCGCCCGTGTTCCCGAAAATCAGGGAAGCCAACGGCGGTTCCGCGCTGATTGCGTTCACGCTGGAGTAATGCCAAAAGGAGCGTGGATTGAAAAGCATTGCATCCGGGTTTATTGGCCTGGCTTTCGCCGCCGTTTTGCTCTGTGTCACGCACGCAAAGGCGATGGAGTTAGCGGAGGCAGACCTTGCGAATCCGGATGTGATCGCTGCAGGCAAGAAGCGTTTCAACCGCTCCTGTTTCTACTGTCACGGCTTCGAAGGCGAAGGCGGCAAGGGGGCAAGCCTGCAGCGCCGCCCCGATCTCACGCCCGAAATCATCTTCAATACCATTTCGAATGGCAGGGTTCGCGGTTCCTCTGTCATGCCACCGTGGAAAAACACATTAAGCGAGGAGGAGATTACCCAGCTCGTTGCGTATATCCTGTCACTGCGCAATATTCCTGAACAAAAGTAAGGAAGAGCTCGCATTCGGCCAACTTTGCGAAAAAAAAGACGGGCGCGATTGCGTCCGTCTTTTTGCCGTACCCCGCTCAGGTTCTGAAAGAAGTAATCCCGGTCCGATCCGTCGAATTCACCGCTCAGCATGCAACACTTACTGAAACCGGCGGCCAGATGCGCACGGGCACGGATCGTTACGGCCCAGTTTCTCACTGAGTTCCTTGTTGCCGTTGACGATCCGGTTTCCGCGTTTCACGCGGGCCTCTGACGGGAAACCTTTGCGGCGCTTACTCTTGGTTTCGAAACCAGAATACGCCGGCATTCCTGAGTTCGTACTTCATGACACACCTCCCATCGCTCTAAAACAAATTGAACGGGTGCATATCTTCAGCGCCCTTCCTGAGGCAAGGTTGTCCTATCCTTTCACACAAAGAATCTGCTTCAGTGTCGCAACTACTTCTACAAGGTCAGTCTGCGCCGCAATGACTGCATCGATGTCTTTGTACGCCGACGGAATCTCGTCGATCACGCCTTGGTCCTTGCGGCATTCAACGCCCGCGGTCTCGATAGCAAGGTCCTGGCGCGTGAATGACTTGCGCGCCTGCGTGCGGCTCATGCGCCTTCCCGCGCCGTGCGAGCAAGAACAATACGACTCTGCCTCGCCCTTGCCGCGCACGATGAAGCTCTTCGCGCCCATCGATCCCGGGATGATGCCCAGTTCGCCAGCGCGCGCGCTCACCGCACCTTTGCGCGTGATCCAGATGTTCTCGCCGAAGTGCTCCTCGATGCGCGCATAGTTGTGGTGGCAGTTCGTCACTTCGCCGACGAAGGCGACCTCATGCTCCACACTTTTGGCAAGCGCCTTGTGCACGAGGTGCAACATCAGGTCGCGGTTGAGCGACGCATATTCCTGCGCCCAGCCCAATCCCTCGACGTAGGCGTCGAACTCCGGCGTACCCTCATCGAGCCACGCGAGATCCCGGTCGGGCAAACTGCGATCGACCCGTTTGGCGACTTGCTTCGCCATACGCATTGCGCTCTGGCCAATGACATTGCCGACATTGCGCGAGCCCGAATGCAGCATGATCCATACCGCGCCTTCTGCATCGAGGCAAATCTCCACGAAATGGTTACCGCCGCCAAGCGAGCCGAGTTGCCGCCACATGCGCGGCTCATCAAAGCGGCCCATATAGTCCAGGATGCGCAGCTTCGGATAACGCTCTTCGAGGTCCTTCATGCGCCTATCGAGCAGGAGCGCTTCGCGGGAGCCTTCGGGCGCCAGCGGCCGCTTGTGGAAGCTGAATCCCACCGGCACGTCGCGCTCGATTTGCGCACGCAAGCGACCCAGATTTTCCGGCAGATGAGCGGCAACCAAATCCGTTTTGACGGCGAGCATTCCGCAGCCGATGTCGACGCCCACCGCAGCCGGCACGATGGCTGCGCGGGTCGGAATGACGGTCCCTACAGTTGCACCTTTGCCAAGATGCACGTCCGCCATCACCGCGACTTTTCCCGCCAGAATCGGAAGCTGGGTGACGTTACGGATCTGCTCGATCGCATCCGCTTCGATTTTCATGTCGCCCGTCCACAAGCGGGCGCCCGGAAGCATTTTTTCGTACATCTGTTTCTTCATGATCTATTCCCTTACTGCTCTGATGATAGTTTGCACCCCAGCCCGCCGCCAATATCAAATCCGGCGCCAAAAACAAAAGCCCGGAGCTCTTTCGAGTCTCCGGGCTTCGTGGTGTGCCCACGCTGACGGATGGCCTTATGCCATCGCCAGCCCTCCGGAGACAAAGTCGATCCCGGATGCCGAGGATGTGCGCGACGCGATGACGCGCACGAGCTCTGGCGCCCGTGGTTTATTCATGCGTTGGTCTGAATATCGATCCATCTCCGGTCCCAATGTGTTGCTGCATTTTCGAGGACGCGCATCCTGCGCCAGAGAAACCAGCATGTCAACGTATTTCTGCCGCAACACGAAAATATTGCGCCACCGCAGGATTCAGCTCGATCAACTGGCAATGAGCCGATCGATTTCGACTGCCAGCGCCACCGCGTCATCGCTGAAGTAATGGGTATGACCGCCCGCGCCCAGACAAAATTCCGTGCGATCGCCGGCACGCCTGACGTCGGTCTTGCCACTGGAGTCAACGGTGGCGATGCGGAAGCGTTTTACGTCGCCGGACGGGGTCCAGATAAAACGTCCGACATAGTCGCCCGATCGACAGGCATTAACCCATTCCACTGCGCCGATGTCCGAGGCGTTCGGCGTGGCAGACGCGAAGCCGCTCTGGTTCAATCCCATCCAGCCGTACAGCAGCGGAAAGCGTTCCGCGTACAGGTCGCGCAACGGTGATCCGACAGTGACCAGCGAAATCGGAGTCGCGCCGACTATTTCCGGCAAGCGCCCCTGCACATGCAGGTAACGCAGCAGGTCCGCGCTGATTACGGTGCCCTGACTGTGCGAAACGATAACGAAGCGCGCATAGCCGCACTCGCGCAGGTAAGCAAGCAGCGACGCGTAGCGTGAATAGATGCGCGCTCGCGGCGGCTGCCGGTTGGGCGGGTCGCCGAAATAGTTGTCGATGTCCAGGACCGCATCGATAACAACCCGCAGCCGGCCGAAGGTCTGCGTAAAGCGCGAACCCAGTGCAGCAATCGTTAAGGCTCCTCCGGCAAGCCATTTGCCAGCGGCCACCAGTGTTTCACCCTGAAAGCGATCCAGGCTACCAGCCAGCCATTGCGCAATGCCGTCCGCCACACCAATGGAAAAGGCAAACTGCCTGAAGATGAATGCGAGATAGAGCACGCTGCCCGCAATTGCACCAAGCGGCACCAACGCCGTGAAGATCGCGCCCAGCCGCCGCATGCCATCGCCAAGCCAGGCGCCGAGGCGCTCCGACAGCTGTTCAGCCCCGGGACGGGGACCGTGGGCGTCGACATTGACGCTGGGAAAAAGCTCTTCGAGCAGTGAAGGCGCCAATACCAGAAACCCGGCAGCAGCCAGCAGCGTGAAAGCAAACACCATCGGCGTGAAGAAGCCGCCAAGGCTGTGCACGCGCTCATCGAGAAAGATGGCGGCCGAGCGGTATCCGTCGCCGAAGATTAACGGTTCATAAAGCAGATCATCGAGCGCGTGGCCCGCAACGTAGCTGACAACTGACCACAACACGAGGCTCAGCAGCGCAAAAAGTGCGCTGGAAACCACCAGCGTCAGGCGTGCCGTATGGAGTGATGCTCTGACAGGCTTGGCGCTTGCGCGACCGAGCCATAATCCGAGCAGCAGCGCCACGATTTGAATCAGCACAAATACGGCCCACGCCAGTAATACGAGTGCCAGCAATCCCTCTGCAATATTCAATGCGGCTGTATGCATCCATTCGCGTTGTGTGCTGACCGAAGGCAACAGGTTCCCTGCCTGTACGCACAGGCAGATGACCGTCGCGACGACCAGTCCATTTCCGAGCATGCGTACGCCGTGCGCGACACGCGCGTAACTCTCGATAAGGTAAGCGCCCAGCAGGGCGACCGTTATCGCACAGGCACCGAAATAAATAATGTCAGTCCATTCGCCTGCCCGCAAAGCAGCGATGGCAACCGCCAGACTGACGACGGCGCTGACCAGCAGCAACGACAGCTTCGCCATTCGCCGTGTCTGGGATGTTTCGCGCAACCAGCAAAGTGAGGCAAGCGCCGCCAGGGCGATGGCCGCGGCGCCAAACAGCGCCGCCAGGAGCTGCCCTTGTTGCTCCGTTGGCACGAACGCCATTGCCCCGAACAGGACCATCAACAGCATGCAAAGCTGAACGAGCGCAGCCGGTGCCTTCATCAACCACGCCAGCCACGCATGCAGTCGCTGCAGCATCCGCCATGCCGCGCCGCCCGCGTTGCGGAGCGCAATCTGATCGATGACGTCGGCTGAGAGCGTATTGAGATGAAAGAACAGTTGGTAAAGCGATGACAGAACACGCAGGCCGCCCGTGCCGAGACGTGACAGATCGGCCCAGTACATCTCATAGACATCCACTTCACGACTGTCTATCCGGCGGCGCAGTGACACGCGGGTAGATTCGTAGAGCGCTTCCTGTTCGGACAACTTTAGCCGACCCAACAGGTAATCATTTAGCGCGATCCCGAGGTCCTCTGGATTTTTCGCAGCGGCCGGCGTCTCGGCGGGGGTTGACTGCTGGACCTGATAAAACCCGCTTGGCGTGCCAGGCCGCAATCTGGCGGGATCGGCGCCCTTGGTTTCGGAAACGGGATTTTGCGCAGCTGAGCCAGCAGATGCAATTGAGCCGCCCGGTTCGAGTTTTGCCACCGGAACCAGCACATCGTGCAACTCGCCCTGCAAGTAACGTGGCGGACCTTCATTACCGTGGCACAGCAGCCGCACGATCTCGCGCACCGTCTGGCCGGGGCGCTGATCGGCAATGCCATGCACTACGACTACTGCGACGCGCGGAATTTGGCTCACTGCGTAGTGCGAACCGATGCGGCGCAATGGTTGCCATCGTTGCGCCAGCCTTGGGACGGCGTCAATTGCATGGACGTGGTATCGCAATAGTACTTTGTCATCATCGGTCCGCGGAACTCTAACGCTGCCACGCCGGAGGGTCAATGCACATGGAGCGGGCGGGCGGACACCTGACCAATGGGCATGATCAGCGCGCGCATGGACGTGTGTTCTTCTGCTTCTTCTTTATTTTTTCAATTTCACCTGCTTGTCTTCCCACTGCCGGACTTTGAGTCGTGCAGCATCGAACAGCCGTTCATAGTTCTGAGCCTTTACTTTGCGCGCCGTCTGCCCATCCAGTCGTTCCCACAATTTCTGGTAGGCCTCGTATGCCTTCAAATAGTCGGCTTGCGATTTAGGCGCGACCATGTCACTGCCGAACAGGAAGCGATCGGGATACTGCTGCAGCAGCGTGACCCATGCATCCAACGTTGCAGCGTCGGCCACGACCCACTTGGCCACCTCATCCCACGAGAGGTCGAAATTCACGTGCGAATATTCTTCGCCGGAAAGCATCTCACGCAACAGGTTCAGATGATCGCTGGTAGGTTTAACGAAACGGCCGAGCCCGGTGTGCGCCCAAATAATCGAGGCGTCGCGGTGCGACCGAAATACGCTCTTGAGATCATCGAAATTTGCCGGCCGTCCCGGTGCCGGCCGCACAGTATTGATGTCGTTGTGCAGGATCACCACGAGCCCGGTCTCGCCGGCAAAGGTCAATATCCGGTCCAGCGCCGGATTGAGCAGGCTCGCGGTATGGCCTGCGACTTTCGCCGATACGAATTCCTTGTGGACCGAGAATTCTCCGATGCCGGAAAATACGCCCGGATACATCAGCAGCACGCGGCGGATGTGATCCACGGCATACATATCGGTGGGATTGAATCCGGTGATCATCGGGTCAAACCGGGCGCGGTCTTTGGCAGACAGGTGCAAATACTGATCGGCAACGATCGCATCGGTGAAAGAGTAATAGTAAAGTTCGGCATCGGTCAGCAAGTAATAATCCGGTGCGCGCGGGCCTGACTCGAAGTAGTCCCACTTCTGCTGCAACGGAATGCCGAATACGGCGACACGGCCGGCACGCTCACCCATAATGCGCAGGAATTCAGGCAGGCTGGGGCCCTCTTGTACGTAATTGGTGAGGTGGAAGTGCGAATCGTTGAAGTCGTGGGCCGCCGCATTGCTTGCGGAACCGCACGAGAGCAGCGCAAAACTCGCATATATCAGCAGGAAACGCAGCTTCTTCATTCGTGCAGTCCTCGAAATGTGAACGGCGCGAGAATAGCAGCACGACAACTGGCGCTGACTGACGATTTTGTTTCATTTGTTTCGTGATCCTCACAAATAACGCGGCCGAATATAGTATGGCGAACAAGTGCTAAGCCCCGAATGAGACCGCTGCTATTCTCAGCGGCTCACCCCATCAACCCGAATAGGAGAAAAGCAATGACCACCGCGACTAAAGAGAAAGCAGTCAACAACGGCGTAAATGTCGAAGCATTGTTCGGTGCACGCGAGGCGCTCACCAAGGCACCCGAGGCGGCCAAGTTCAAATGGCGCGCGTCTTGCGAATGGGTCAAAGGCACGCAAAGCCGCTCCACCGTCGAAGGCTTCTATGGTCTGGGCGCGGAACAGAAGCACAAAACAAAATTCTCGTTCCATTCCGATCATCCGGAAGTTTTCGCGTCCGAGGATTCCGGCGCCACACCCGTCGAGATCGTACTGGCCTCCCTGGCTGGCTGCCTCACGGCCGGCATCGCGGCCGTCGCGCAGGCGCGTGACATTCAACTACGCTCGGTAACCGCAACGCTGGAAGCGGGCATGGACATTCGCGGTATCCTCGGCGCCGACCCCGACGTGCGCAACGGCTTCGACGGTGTCAAGGTTACCTACAAAATCGATGCCGACGCATCCAAAGACGACATCAAGGCGCTGGTTGCGCAATCGCAGAAACGTTCGGCCGTGTACGACATCCTCACCAATCCGACCAACGTTACTGTCGAAGTGAAGTAGCCGATCGGAGCAAGCGCATGCGTACCACGACGGTTGTAATCGGCGCCGGGCAGGCCGGGCTGGCCATGAGTTGTTGGCTGGCCTGGCGCGGCAT